>NZ_AUEY01000003.1 GCF_000426225.1 Desulforegula conservatrix Mb1Pa | reverse complement strand
ACCAGCGGATTGATGGATTCGCTTCTGCCTGTTTGGACAGAGATTAGTTCTGCCCTGGCTCCGGTGATTGACCTGATTAAGGAAGTTGTCTCTTCAGTCATGGGTGGCATGTCCGGAACTAATGTTTCGGGCTGGAAGCTGTTCGGCGAGGTTGTTGGAGTAATCGCAGGTTCAGGCTTGCAGCTTCTTGTCGAGGTTCTGAAAGTCCTCATTGTTCCCTTAAAGATGGTCTTTCAGATTGTCGGAGCTTTGGCGGACGGTTTCAGATGGCTTGGCAAGGCAATCGGTGAATCTGCTGGATGGATATATGTGACTATTGCCGCCATACCAGATGCTGTCAGCGGCTTTGTGGATAGCGTGGTCGGTTATTTCACATCACTTCCGGACAGGGTCATGAACGCTCTTATGAATCTTGCTCCTGTTCAATGGATCAAGTCCGCCATTGAAATGGGCGGCAGCCTTATGGATGCGGGCAAAAATCTTCTGACAACTTTCATTGACGGGGCCTGGCTGACACTTACGACATCTGTCGAGACCATAAAGACGACAATAATCGACCTTTTCAGCGGCCTCAATTTGTTTGAATCAGGGGCCAAACTCATAAGCACTTTCACCGAAGGCATAAGATCGGCTCTTTCAGTGCCTGCCCAGCTTGTGGAAACAGGGCTTCAAAAAATCAGAAACCTTCTTCCGTTTTCAGACGCCAAGGAAGGGCCATTATCAACCCTGACACTTTCAGGGGTAAGGATGATGGAAACCCTCGGCACAGGAGTCAGACAGGCGGCTCCTGATCTTCAGGCGACTGTCGCTTCATCCCTGGCCCTTAAAATGCCTGAGCCTGGCAGCGGAGTTCCAGCTCCTGCCCTGCCTGAAATCGTCATGGGCGATAGCGCCAAAAATACAAAAACCACGAACGAAGCAGGAAAAAACAGAAAAATAGAAGTGCATATCAGATCGCTTGTATTGCCTGAAGTAAAGGACTCCGACGGATTTGTCACTGCCCTGAAAGGAATGGTGGAAGCTCATGGCTGGTAGAATGCTGACCTATGAAGACGGAATCGTGATGCTGAACGGAGAGATTTTGCCCGGTATTTTGAAGAATCAGTCTGTTCGGGGATCTGTCCGGTTTGATGAAACAAAACAGGACGGAGGCGGATCAGGCAAAGTCAAGGTGGCCATGGGATGGGAAGACGCTGATGTGTCGCTTACGCTGGAGCTTCTGACCGATGACCAGAGCACCTGCTACGACAAGCTTGCAAAAATCAATTCCATATTCAAAGGCCACGACTCAGGAGGCAGGCCAGGCGTTTACTCCGTGAACAATCCCATGCTTACGGCAATGGGAATCAGGCAGGTGATTTTCTGTGACCTGGATGCCATGGAGTCTGACCATGACGATGTAATTGACTGTCAGTTATCCTTTGTCGAGGAAGGAATAGATATCCAGACAGTGGAAAACAGAGCCTCAAGCGGAGACAAGGCTTCGACAACCCTGACAAAAACGCCAGGCGGAACAAAGCCTGATCCAGGGCCTGATACGGCTATAAATGTGGATGTAATGTAATGAGAATATCCGTTTTGCATCAGCAGATTGACATAGGGGGCTTGAGCTTTAACCGGGCGCAAAGACTCCGCATCATATCAAGGAGGCATTCTCCTTTGACCATGATGGAAATAGCTCTGCCAGATCCGGACAGATATCTGTTCCGGACTGTGAAGGCAAAAGATCAGGTTAAGATCGGGCTGGGCTACAGGGAGCAGGAGGCGGGAATCTGGAAAGGTTCTGTTTCGTCAATAAAACCAGACCCGGCAAAGGATCAGATACTAATCACGGCTTGCGGAGAAGAGCTGCCGCTGACAGCGACAAGTGTTGTCCATGCCTTCGAGAACGAGCCAGCCGAGGCCATAGTAAAATGGCTGGTGAATAAAGCAGGGCTGACCGCCGGGCGCATCGATGCGCCGGGAGTGATCATTCCAAGGTTTTCGGCAAATAATATTCCTGTGTGGCAGGCAGTGAGGCAATGCCGGGTAACATGCCGGAGGGCTTCAAACAAGGATATGAGTCGCTGGGCTATCTGGATGGATGGAGAGGGGAAAATCAACTGGGGTGATTTCGATGAAGAGACAGACTCAATCCCGGTGATCGCCACTGGAGCCGGGCTTATCAGCCATCGTCCTGTGGAAAACGACTCCGGACTGAGCGTGGTCGAGAGTTTTTTATTGCCTCATCTGAGACATTCCCAGCTTTTCAGGCTGGAAGACACAACAAGGCATAAAAGCGGGGATTACAGAATTTTGTCTGTTGTCCACGAAATTCAGGAAACAAAGGCCAGAACTTTTATTTCTTACGGAGTCGAATATGAACCCTGCTGAACTTAAAGAAATGCTCAAGAAGGCCATGGAAATATGCATGCCTGATTTCAGGGCATTTTACAGGCTGACCAAAAAAGCCAGGGTCGTAAAGGCTTATGAGTCTGACGGAAAATACTGGGCCGATGTTCAGCCGCTCAGAAATGACGAATCCGTGGATGAAAACGAACCTGTGGTTTCAAAGGTTGAAATCCCTGTGATCTGGGCAGGGCCTGATCGCGGCGTAATTTGTCCGCCAACAGAGGGCAGCTATTGTGATCTTTCTTATTATGATGGAGATCCCAATTATCCGAGGATTTCAAATTTCAGATGGCACGGAAACAAAGCGCCTGGCTGTGAGACCGGAGCCTTCATAATTCAGTCCGGCCCTGGCTGTCATATTAAAATAGATGCTGAAAAGAACATCATTCAGGTCACACCCTCGGACATAAATATGAAAGCAGGCGGAAGCATGAAAATTGAGATTACAGGCGACGTAATCATAAACGCTGGCGGCTCAGTGGCTGTGACAAGCACTGGAAATGCCACGGTACAGGCTGCCGAAGTAAGCATAAAAGGCGCAAAAATCAGGCTGAACTAAAGGAAAACATCATGGCTTTTTGTCCGTTTTTGTCACTGAAAATTCAATCGATTAAGACCCAGCTCGTTGATCAGGTCGGGAAGGTTTACACAAGGAATCCATCTGGCCAGTATCTGGATGCCGAAGGTAATTCCCTGGAAACCAACGAACCTGTCGCAATAGCATCTGCCCTGGCCAAAGAATCGTTGGTAATAAGCCTCAGGGATTCCGCAGGCAATATTTATGCGCCTGATTCAGAGACCGGAAAATATCTTGATCAGGAAGAAAAGACAGCCTTTGAAAACGAGTCTGATCTGTCAATGGCTGTTACCGAAGGTTCTGAATATGGCTTTTTCAGATGCCCTGAAGATGGTTCATGCAAGCTCTGGGATGTGGTCAACAGCAGATGCGGAATGATGGGGTCTGACGCCTTGCTTAAGATGGCGGGCCAATCATCAGGAAGCAAGCCTCCCAAGGCAGCTATTCTGGTCAACGAATATATGGGCGCAGAAGATTTGGACGGAAATGGTCTGATCTATGGAAAGACTTTTTATATCAAGGCTGATTCAAGGCCTCCCATGCTGGCCAGCTTGCCTGAAAAGGGATCTGCCCTGACATGGGATGAATATCTTCAGACCCTTGCTCATTAACCCATAAAGTTTTTTGCGGAGCTTTTTTTCAAAAAAGCGACCCGCCGGAGGCCACAATAATGCCAGGGATAGCCTTAACAAATGACCTTGTAATCGGAATTTGCAGCCACGGCCTCAGATGTTGTCCCCACGCTGTTGTGGGATACCACGGTTCAGGATCTCCGGACGTTTCTGGCAATGGCCTTGGTGTCCAGAGATCCGGGGACTTCGGCACACATACTTGTCCGCATTGCGGAGTCTACATGGTGATCGGGGGATCACCGGATGTTTCCGCAAACAGCAAGGGCGTGGCAAGGGTCGGCGATCCTGTGACCCATTTCTGCGGATCAGGGATCTGCGTGACAGGGTCTGCAAACATTACGGCGAATGGTGAATAATGGAAAATATTTATGGGTTCGACATGCTGCTTGATGAATCCTTGCAGGCTGTTGTGGCCGCAAATGGAGAAGCAGCCATAACCGAGGGAGTCAGGGCGGCTGTCCAGGACATAAGGCTGAGACTGGCCACTCCTCTGGGTTCTCTGTTTTACGACAAGGCATTCGGCTCTGAAATCTATCTTTATGCCAAGGACGAAAACACGGTCACGAACAGAATGGCCCTGGTTAATGAAGTTGTTTACAGGATCGGGCTTGATCCGAGGGTTGTGCCCATGTCTGCCCAGGCCATGGTTTCAGGATGGGATCACACAGGGATTGTTATCCAGGCGGAAGCCAGGCTGATCAACGAGAACCATAAATTCAACCTGGTAATGGAAATCGGCGCAAACATGGAAATGGTGATCAAGGATGTTACTGGTTAAGCAAACACTCGAAAGCATCAGAAGTAGCTTGTTTGAGCGCATCGAGGCGGTTCAGGCTGATGGAGATTTGCCACGACCTCTCAATCTTAACAGAGGGCCTGTCCGTGGTTTGATAGAGCTTTGGGCCTGGGGTCTTTATCAGCTTTATCAGTTTCTTGATTTTGTGCTTAAGCAGGCGTTTCCGTCAACAGCCACAGGTTTATGGCTTGACCTGCATTGCGGTCAGGTCGGGGTTTCTCGCAAGAAGGCCACAAAAGCCAGGGGCAATATTATTTTTTACCGCTCAGACTCTGCTGGCAATGTTCCCATAGCTGCGGGCAGCGTTATCAGAACTCCGCCAGACGGACTCGGCAATGTCTATAGGTTTGTTACCCTGGCTGACGTGGTTTTACAGGATGGAGAAATTGAAACGCTTGTCGCGGTCGAATCAGAATCCTGTGGCTGCGCGGGCAATGTAACAGCAGGCCAGATAAGGGAAATGGCCTCGGTTATTCCTGGCATTGACGGAGTAATCAACCGGGCCGGATGGCTTGCGTCCGAGGCCATAGACGAAGAAGACGATGACAGCCTGAGGCTTAGATATCAGCTTGCCTGGGCCGCGATAAACGGCTGCACCAAATACGCTTATGAATCATGGGCAAGGTCTGTGACAGGAGTGACCGGAGTAAGGATCATGGATAATCACCCAAGGGGTCAGGGCACGATTGATGTTGTGATAAGAGGCGCGGCAGGGCTGCCGACCGCAGAGCTGGTCGCGGCTGTGGATGCTGTAGTTAATGAAAAAAAGCCGATCAACGATGATGTAATAGTCAAAGGGCCTTTGGCGGTGAATGTCCTGATTATTGGAGAGCTTGAACTGACAGGAGGCAATCCTGCGGATATCAGGCTTGCTGTTGAAAACAGAATCAGGGCGCTGTTTTCAGGTGCTGTTGTCAGCGGGGTTGCTCCACTTGAAATCGGCCAGGATGTGACAAGGGATTTATTGACCTTTCTGGTTTTAGGTACTGGATCAAATATCAAAAAGGTGAACTGGGCTTCTCCTGTTTCTGACATTGGTATCCCTGATGACGGACTCGGAGTGCTTGAATCACTGGATTTAACCTGGAAATGGGCTGAAGCCTGATGAGTATATTCTGGAATTATTTCAAAAACGGTTTGAAATACGCGCTGATCTGGCAGCCAGGGCCTTTGGCCACTGTTGTTCAAGGGGCAGCTGATGTTCTGGATTCAGCAAGGGAGTCTGTGCTCTGGGTTCGTGACCAGTTTCTGCCGGACAGATGCGAGGAAGAGAATCTTGACGGGTTCGCGGCATCGAGGGGGATTGTTCGCGCTGCCTATGAAACCGATGATCAATATTACAGCAGGGTAAGGCTGGCCTGGCACTGGTACGTTCTTGGCGGCAGGGAAAGCGGGATCAGGCGCATAGTCGCGGACGCTTGCGGCATAGACACCATGGAGATCATTAATCTCAGGGATACTGATCCGGAGCGCTGGGCAGAATTCCGTGTGAGGATCAATAATATCCAGGGCGACATGCTCACCAAACTGCCCACAATGACCTGGGCCATTAATGAGGTGAAACCAGCCAGGTCGAAACTGGCTGGTTTTGAGCTGGTTCTTTATCTGGAGAAAGCCCAGGCGTGGATTGGGTGCGGAGGGCCAGTGGCTGGAGCGGTTACGACGGTTTATCCACTGATTACCACGGAAATTACACTTGAGCCTGTGATGTTGATGTCTGCCGCAGCAATACAGACAGGCTCTGACACCATCGTATATCCGAAAGAACCGACTTAGGAGGTTTAATGCAAAAATATTATTCGATCATGACGAGCATAGGCGTGGCCAGGTACGCGCAGGCGCTGGTCGACGGTGTTGGTCTTGAAATAACCCATATGGCTGTAGGAGACGGAAATGGGCTGTTTGTCGAACCATGGGAAGGAATGGCAGGCCTGGTTAATGAAGTTTGGCGCGGTGAAGTCAACAGGATAGCTCTGTCAGAGGAAAATCCAAACTGGATTACCATTGAGGGGAAGATCCCTGTGGATGTTGGCGGATGGTGGATAAGGGAAGTTGGTCTCTTTGATTCTGCCGGAGATCTTGTGGCCGTTTCCAATTACCCGCCAACGGAAAAACCTGTCCTTGCTGATGGAGCTGGCCAGGATCTTTATATCAGGCTGCCGCTCGCAGTTGAGAATACATCAGCTATCACACTGACTATAGAACCATCTGTTGTCATGGCATCCAGGCAATATGTGGACAGCATCACAGAGGTGCTTGCCGAAACTGTGAAAGCCGGGCTTCGAAGAGCCTTTTTCTACACAAACACAATGTAGTCTACAAAGATGACGCTCCTACGGAGCTTAAAAGCATTAAGCATTCGTAAAAAGCCCCAGAGAGGCGACATCTTTGTAAAAAAATGAATTCAACCGAAAATAACCCGTAGGGGTGACATCTACAAAGATGACGCTCCTACGGAGCTGAACCCGAAAAACGGATTCATCCGTAAAAAGCCCCAGCGGGGCGACATCTTTGTAGGAGGATTTATGGCTGATCAATACGGACGGTTCGCGGCTTTGAAACCCGCATCAACCGGAGAAATACAGCTTTATGCCTGCCCGGCTGGCAGGTTTTTTCAAGGCAGAGTGTCTGTCTGCAACCAGGCCGGGGAATCGGTTGAATACAGCATAGCAAGGTGTGCGGCTGGCCATGGGGATAACCCGGCCCTCGTGGCCGACTGGCGATGTTTCAATGTCCCGGTCGATCCTGGCCCTCCACACGAGATTACTGTGAATATGGGAGCCGGGGAAACAATACGGGTTAAGACTGGCCAGGCTGACAGCGTCAGCTTTATTCTTGAAGGCTTGCTAATATAAGGAGGAAGAAATGGGTTCATCATTCCCTGCTCAATCCGGCATTCCAGGAGTCAGGCTGGTTGCTAAATCAAAAATAGACAATGTGAATTATTTCGAAAACCTTAACCTGCTGGGAGATGACTGGGGAAGTGCTTTTGTCTCTCCCATGAATACTCTTTTTGGTTCAGGCAACAGCACGTTTAGTAAATTTTCGGAATGGGTTGCCGAGTCAGTATCAAGCGGCCCCGCCGTAGCGGCTAACAGCAAATTGTATACTCCGGGATCGACTACTCAGAGGCCGAGCGTCTACGACGAAGCTGCTAACACTTGGAGCGAGACAGGGCTTGCTTATCCGGATATCAATGATTTGCTTGCTTGCTCTCAAACCGGAAGTTTCGATTATGGCGGCAAATGTTATTACTATGCCAATATATCAACCCCAGCTAATGCTGCATTTAATTTCAGGGTTTATGACCCAGTCCTCAACTCATGGACTGCTTTAGCCTCCCTTCCTGCGACGCCTACAAATCTTATATGTGTCGCGTATGCCTTTATGGGCACAAGCGGTGGATATGCTTATTTTATGCAGGCCGCTAAAAGTACATCTGCTACATATGTACCTTCAAATTTTCCAACAATATACAGGTATAATTTTGCATCAAACGTATGGTCTGATCTGGCTGTAGTTCCGCCGATAATAAATAATGGCGCAGCATCAGGCGATGGTTCTTACTCCAGCGTTTTGCTTAAAACCAACTCAGCATCATGTAAATATTCCGCAACAAAATTTTTAATAAATTTTAAGATATCTAAAATAGACGGGGCTTACCTTCGATCAATATTTCATAACAACATTTTTTTATTCGATACAGTAACCAATCAGTTTTCTCGCTTCTGTAATTTCCATCCATGCATTCAGCCGCCAGGGATTAGTGCGGACTATCTCCAGTCACAGCTTGCAGATACACGAATATTCTATCAGGACGGGGTTCTTTTTATGTGGTCTCCCTTGTTCAGCGGGTTGATGGCTTATGTGGAGGCTACTGGCCGTCAGTATCACGTTCCAATTTCAGCGGCAACGCTACTCGGCCCCATGATTGCCTTTGACAATGGTAAGATCTTTATGTGGGGCGGTAGTTGGGGGATGTCTGCTGTCCAGTCATCCTCTACCCTTTACAACACATCAGGGTTAATAATCGACTTGGCAAAGCTTTCCGCATTCCTGAAATCATCAAAAACAATCGGCATTAAAATGCCTGTGTTTGCCTAAGGAGGGATCAGATGAGCGACATTACTTATGAAATTCTGCAAGGAAACAGGGCAAGGGTGTTCGGACTGGGCCATGACATTATATATCCGACAGATTTACAGGGGCAGCCTTTTTTATCTTATGCGGACGCGGAGGCCTATGCCGTGGAGCAGATTGCGAGGATAAACAAGGAAAAGCTCGGAATCCAATATGCTTATGTCCATGTGACGCTATCTGGTGGAGACGGTCGGAATGATCCAATTGGAGTAGCCAACGACGGTATTGAGGGACTGAATGTCGTTTGCACAGCAAGGCAGAGCGCTGATCCTGGATCTCCTGTTGTTGAATCTCTGCCAGACAGGACATGGCGACTGCTTTTAAGGACAGAAGCCGGAAGCGCTGAATATGAAACCATATCAGCGTCAATGGTAAGCGGAGTCATGTCCTTTACATATAAAACAACGAATCAGCTGGCTGTGCTGGTGAAAATTGACCCGAAAGACATGAACGAAATCTTTGAACTTGGCGGGTTTAAATATGGCATCAGGCTTGTTGGTGATCTTCAATTCAAGGTTTACAGGAAATTATGATGGACAGTGATGGTTGTACCTGCTTTTTTGATGGGAACTGGCGGCCGTGCTGCGTGGGGCATGACTACGAATACGCAGACGGAGGGACATTGAAGGATAAAATTCTGGCCGACTGGAAGCTCTCGAAATGTGTGGCCATGAAAGGCGGAATTAAAAACAAGATCGCTTCTGTGACTATGTTTATAGGAGTCAGCATAGGCGGTTATTTTAGGTATCGGTTCAGGTGGCGTGCCTGAATGTAAAGCTGCTGCATTTTGCAGTTTTTTTAGTTATTGAGTACCATATATATAAGGATTTTATGAACAGTCCCATGGCCTACGTGGGCGGCAAATCAAGACTTGCTGCCCAGATCATCTCGATGTTGCCGGAGCATGAAACATACTGCGAAGTATGCACAGGAGCCGGTTGGGTGTTTTTCAAAAAAGACCCGATGCTTTCAAAATCTGAAGTTCTCAATGATCTGGACGGAGAACTTATATCCTTTTATCGGGTAGTCCAGAATCATTTAGAAGAGTTTTTAAAGCAGTTTAAATGGCTTTTAACTTCAAGGCAGATGTTTGAAGAATGGAAAAGCCAGCTTGAAACAGGCGGCCTGACCGATATACAGAAAGCCGCCAGATATTATTATACACAGAGGCTTTGCTACGGTGGCAGAGTTAGAAACAGATCGTTCGGGGTGTCTCCTGGAAGGGCTGGCAAAATCAACATAATCAGGCTTGAGGAGGAAATGTCCCAGGTTCACATGCGGTTGTCCGGGTGTGTTGTTGAGCATCTTCCGTGGCAGAATCTTGTGGCCAGATACTACAGGCCCGACACCTTCTTTTTTATTGACCCACCTTATTATAAAGCCCCATACTACAACCATAATATGGTTCTGGATGATTATAAGGAAATGGCCGGGATACTTGGAGGCGTGAAAGGCAAGTTCCTTCTGACCATAAACGACCTGCCTGAAATTCGTGAAGTGTTCAAGGACTTCAAACAGCTGGAAGTTAAGCTGAGATATTCTGTCTCTCAAAAAAGTGCCACAGAGGGAAAAGAACTGATCTTCACAAATTATTGATAAATCAAGCCCTGGTCAGTTGTTTTAATTTTTTCTGGTCAGGGCTGTAATAATCGACATATTTTTGACAGGCAATCAGACGGGCTTTTTTTATTCAATTCATGCGGCAGTGGTGCCAAAGCAGACGCAAAATGGTGCCAAAGCGCTCGCCGCTTTACAATATTCACTATTTTTTAGTCATGTCAATACAGCCATTTGATAATTATGTGAGTGTCACAACGAAAATACTGCGCAATCTATTAGGCGTCAGGTTGGAACCAGAATTAATTTAAGCATCCTGCATGGTCGGCGAATCTTAATCTAAATGTGAATCCAAACGACCAGAATCCGACCGGAGCAAAATAAAAAAGCCTGAGCAAAAAATGCTCAGGCTTTATATTTTTAGTGGCGCAAGGCAGTAGTCGAACCTGCGACCTAAGGATTCGTAGTCTTTCAAGCACTATACATCAGTTAAAAAACGCAAACTGTGTAAACGCATTATTTGCGTTTTTCATCGTTTTATAAATCACACGCCTTAAGGCTTACAGACCCCGCAAGGCTTATACCCAGCCTTGATAGCTTCATCCCTTGAAGCAAAATGCTCAGAACAGTTTTTGCAATCGTAATTCTTGCAAGATGCCTGATGAAATACCATAGACTTCGTATTACCGTTAAAGCCTGCTGCGATCTGCTGATTGCTTTGTGCTTTATCAGAGCTTTCATCACCAGCTCTTTTATTCTTTCTGAAATCCCACGGCGCAACCGGGCTATTACCTGCCCATAGTCCAGCTTTCTTACTTTTTGCTTGAGATTCAAGCTGCTGCCACTGAGAACAGAAAGGCTTTTTGCAGTACTGTCCATAGTACCAGGCGAAACCGTTTTTCAGCAGTTCTTCATTCAGCACAGTATTGCCAACTTTTATAACGCCGACTGTACGGCCATATCTGTCAGTATCAATCTTTTCGAGATCAACTGTCTTGCTAAATACAAGATCAGACGTGAACTGTTTTGCCTTCTGCCCATAGTCCTGATGCGATTCAGGGCAATCGACTCCGTATAACCTTACTTTTATCTGCTGCTTTTCGGGGGTTAGGACTGTTACGGTATCACCGTCAGATATGCCAACGACCTTGCCTTCAAGAGCAAATACAGGGGATGAGATAAAAATCAGAAGTAAAAGCCAGCTTGTGGTCAGTATTCTTTTCATATGTATTCCTAATTACAGGGGTGATTATTGAGATCAAGAACTTTTGTTTATCAAAGGTTGGAGGAGGAAACAAATAAATTGTTCAGGTGGTTTAGATTGTGTTAATTATAGCTGTCAGACATGCGAGGCCGTGTTCATATTTATTATGCAAGCATTTGCCTAAAGAGTCTTGACGTCGCTGTATAAGCTTTTCTCTTACGGCAGAGGCTTATAAACGCAAATATTACGTTTACTCAACTTTTGCGTATTGATAACACTTTTTTTATATCTATATTCATATCTGAAGTTCAATAAAAATATCCTAATATAGCAAACTCTCTACTCCGTAGAGTCCGTTAACAACTGCTTTCAATTATTTTTTTGTAGACAACCGTGAAATTTGAAAATCATCATTTAAATAATAAAAATCATCTATAACGCCTTTAAAGGGCAATCCATGAATGATGG
The DNA here is from genome assembly GCF_000426225.1 of Desulforegula conservatrix Mb1Pa. Classification (NCBI taxonomy): domain Bacteria; kingdom Pseudomonadati; phylum Thermodesulfobacteriota; class Desulfobacteria; order Desulfobacterales; family Desulforegulaceae; genus Desulforegula; species Desulforegula conservatrix. The sequence goes on along the minus strand of NZ_AUEY01000003.1, from coordinate 155,665 downwards.
GGATAATCCTCCATGATATTGGGAATACCTCAGATAATTTACAGTCTATTTGATTGAAATTTTTTTCAATTACTAAGATATTAGGCTTATTTATTCCAAACCAAAATTGCATAGTCAATTGACTATTTATAATTATATGTGGTTGAGCTTCTTGCATATTTAATGAAGGGGTAATGTAGCCTAAATAACTATTACCATTATTAAAAGTATAAGAGGTCAAGCAAATAAGCTTGTTTACATACTCAAAATGATTGTTGCTTTTTGGCCTGACAGTACACTCATCTTGTTCATTAAAACCTTCTTCATCAGAACAAAACTCCCATATTGAAAATGTCTGCAAGTCTTCAATTGTCAGATCATATATTTGTTTTCTGATCTTTTGAGATTTAGTATCCGTCATTTATACCTTATAAACGCCTATTTGCCACGTCCTATTTCCATGCTACAAAATCAAAAACCAGCTTTTTATAGAATCATATATAGCAATGAGCATATTAGCGGTGTTGTGATATTGTGGTAATTGCAATATCAGTTATCATTTTTTGTGCATTCTCAATTGAGTCAGCTTGCATTATTTCTTGGTGCTTTGCTTGTATTGCTTGATCTACACTATTTAGGTCAGCTTGAGTCAGAATTATCTTTCTTGAATCTAACCATTTATAAAAGTCAGACCCTGGAGAAGATAATGATGTACCCATTACAACAACTGTTCCACCAGCAGCAGCAGTTATTACACCGCCTGTTGCTGCAACTGTTGATCCTCCAGCAACCAACGATGCTCCTGCCGGAGCTCCAGCTCCCATTGTTGCAACTGTTATAACTGCTCCTGTGATAACGATTGCTCCACCAATAAGTTTCCATTTGTGTCTTTGCAAAAAAGTTCTATTTTGATATTCATAAATAGCATTTAAATCATCTAAAAATTGATTGCTGTATTTATTAAACTCATCTTCACGGATCTCACTTAATGCATAATTGCTATTCGAAAATAATAAAAAAAACATAAGTAATGCTGATAATAGTCTACTTTTCATACAGACCTCTTTTATAACCGAAATCATTAGACTCACAATTAGATATCATTTCAAGTTGATAATCATTTTTTCTATTGGTTCTGAAAATTTAGTATCACCTTGTTGTTTAAAATAATGAATTGATTTTTGGTAATTCACAACAGCATCATTTTTGCTCCCTATAGCACTATATGTATTTCCTAAATATAAATAAGTATAAGGATTATTAGAGTCTAACTCTAATGATTTTTTAAAAAGTTCTATTGCCCATTTAGAATAAAACTCTTTTTTTTCAGTAAAAACATTCACTACTTCTTTACTGGGTGATGAAATGTATGTTTCCATTTTTTTATAGACAGCGTAGCCTATAAAAAAATATGAGCCACTTAATTTTTTTATAGCCTCCTGTTTGTTGTCCTGAGCTAAAATTTGGCTTTCGGCAAATAATTCTTCTGCTTTGATAACATTGGCATCTGAACAAAAATTTTCATCAAATTGTGGAAAAAAGCTATACACCTCATACCAAAAAACTATAATATAAATTCTTCTGATAATAGGCTCTATTGCATTTTGTGGAAATAACTTGGGGATTCTTTGGATTAGTTTTTTGTAGAGTTTTGACCCAATTTTCTTTTCTAAATTTTTTTCTAAAAATTTAAGTAATTTTTTGATAATACATGGATTATCATTATAAATCTCAGTAAATACTTTGATTATTGTTTGTATTGATAAATTATTATATTCTTTACCATATGGGATATATTCTCTCCATTTATTGGTATAGCTTCTGTGTTCTTCTTTAGTGAGACAAATAGAAGGAATGATATCTGGGTCAACTCCAAAAATGTCAGCAAACCGTTTCTCTATCAAATGGTGAATCTCTCCATCGCACCCCCCTTGTTTTCTTAAATCTTTATAATTTTTAATCTTAGCACAGTCAATTTGAGCATTAGCAAAAGATAATAAAAAAAAATTCAATAATAAAATACTACCAACGATAGATGCTACAAGTGTTTTTAATCTCATAAAGTATGCTTAATAATTATTAAAATTTTATAATGATCTTCTGCATTTCACTATGGGCCGTTATTATTCTTCAGTTCTAGGCTTGTCAAACTTGCCATGCCAGGCAAAGAGGAATGACATTGTTCTCATCATTTACATAGATAAGTTCACGTCATTTTTAACAGTTCAGTTTCTTCAGTAGATGGATTTAATGGGTATATTTGAGCTATATCATAGTTCTTGTAGCTTTTACCTTGCTTCTAGTAAAAAAGCTGATCTGTTCACAACAAGGCACACACCGCCTACTTGAGATGTAAGCGCCACGTTCTGCGCGTTGGAATATGATTTTCTTTTAAATGCGCAAATTTCCCTTTTCGACTTTTAACGGAGAGCTATGCGATGTCAACACATGCAGCTCATTGGCGGTGGCATGGCCCATGTACCCGTCCTCATAGCCGAATTATTTCTTCATCTTTTTGTATCCGAACCAATCAGGCTTCTTACCAAATGATATTTGTAATTGGCTGATAACAGCTTTGTCGGCAATTTCCCAAACCACTTTATCATGATAGAATGGCTTTGAGTGAAGTGAAGGACGTTCATCATAGCAGAAGATTGTGAGAACTCGATCATCTGGTGCTGCAATTTCTTTTGTGGCACCCGAACCCAATGTATCGCCCTTAAATGAACCCTCTACCCACCCGTTAGGTGTCAAGTGATATTCCTGACATTCCTTGCTAAAAGTCATACTTATCCCTTTCGTTTTTCTTTCGCAAATGTGTTGTAAGTGCAACTGTCTATTGCGCCATTGTTTAGAATATACATGAAACGTAGCCTGAAACAGTTCCATGTTTACAACGTTGATACTGATATCTTGATAAAGTTTTCATATGAAAAAAAAATTCTAATAGCTATTATTAATGTAATCACATCCTATATCTTTAGCCTAATATTTTATTATATCTCAATAGATGATAGATTAATAGAAATATTTAAAAGTCTATATCTTTTACGATTTATAAATACAGATGGGTATAGCCCTGAAGAGAAGTGATATCTGTGTTGACTGTATGATCTGGTGGTTCGATACCGGTGATAAAAACTTAAAAAATGAAGTCATTGTATTGAATGAGTGAAGCAGGCTTGATTATTCAGATTTTAAGGAAATAAGGTTTTGCTGTGGTTGAGTATATATACGGGTTTATGAAAAGCGAAAAAATGCATAAACGCAGTTGTTGCGCAATGCAGCCTTTGGCTTATACTTTAGTAACAAGATCATCCGGGCGAGATCGCATTCATGCATGTTTAACTGTAATTTGTATTTGGTAACAGCCTCTGTCGTGTTCTCGCCCATTTTGCTGCGTTCTCTTTGCACTTTTTTCAATGTGCTTTGGCTACAATCAGTTTAAAAAATAACTCAGCTGGATAATCAATATGAGAAACCCTAAATGGACGAGAGACGAGCTTATTCTCGCTCTTGATTTATATTTCCGTTGCTCTCCAAGCAAAACATATAAAGACCGTCCTGAAATAATTATCTTAAGCGATGTATTGAACGCTCTCATCCGCAAAAAACAGAATATGACAATTTCAGAAATCCTAACGGTGTTTATATAAGGCTCTGTACTTTCTGAGATTTGATCCTGATTATTCAGGATCAGACTTGAACGCAGGAGGTAGGCTTAAACCACCAGCAGAGAATTGATGTGTCATTTGAAAATCTAATGGTTGCTAAAGTAGCTTACTCTTCAAAAAAAAATTGATGCATGCGGGACGCCGAAGCTTCTATTAATCAAAAATTATTGCTGATACTGGCTTTTGCAATAGATTAACCTGACTATGAGCTTGGCCTATGCAGACTATGGTTAAAATTTATTTTTCCTCATTTGAAATTATTGCCCACTCATAAGCACAATCATTGCATCTATAGAATCTCTTTATTTTCATGTATGTTGTTTGAACATTTTTAGATTTAGTTTTTCCACTAGCAGTTTTTTCATATACAGTTTTTCGCCCCAGCCATCTGTCAAGTTCTTGTTCATCAAAAAGAATGTTACGTTTTGAACAACAAACAGAGCATCTTCTCCTGAAAAATTTATCCCATATAATATAACCAGCCGCAACTGCTACAATTAGAAAACTTAATTGAGGTGAAATTATATTAGCTAATCCAAATGGCAGAGCTAATAATGAAGCGCCAAATATTATTAATGAGTCCTTATATCCTTCATGATTGTTTACTTTTTTATCATACTGATGACACAGTATTCTATCATGAAATTTGTTGAATAAATTTAGTTCTTCTTTTGTTATTTTTCCATCAGCATTTATTAATTCTTCAAAAATATTTATAAGCTGGGTTTTACCTTCGCTATCGAGAATTCCAGAAAAAAAATCAGCATTATCATCCATTTTTCTTGATAGAGAATCGTTGTTGTTTTCTATATTCTTAATAGCTTGCTGAATAAGCATTTTTAAATCATCATCAGAGCCATTCCATGTTTGAGAAGCAATATTTATTATAACTTCAATTTCACTTTCATCTAAATGACCATCACTATATGAAATTATTAACATACACTCTATCAAGCGTAATGCTACTTCTTTATTATTATCCATAGCGATGCATCCCCTTATAATTATACAAAAATATAAGCTAAATTGCTCAATGGCTATTAACTTTTAATTGAAGCGGTATAGAAATTATTAACCAGTTATCTTTTTTTTAAAAAAAAAGTTCAATGAAAATTTTAAAGAATTAGCATAATTATGTTGGACAAATTTTCATGAAAGATAAATAAAAATTTTGATTTCAATTTGTTTTAGCGTTCGTTGTATCTAATTTAAATCAAAAGTTTCATGCGAGCATTTACTTTAAACCAGTCAATAATATGAGTGCTGGTTTCATACTTTAATCTAAATGCTTTCGAATACATTGCCGTTTTACTTATAGAGCTTGTATTCCCGCATTACTGGCCTCATTTGACCACCTTAAACTTTGATCACCGGTATTTCTGATACTTTTTTAGGCCGCCAATATTTTTCCAGTACACAATCAACCTCGCACCACCCACCAGCCTTAATAGATTTAAGCTCACTGAATGAAATATAGCCCCATTCAGCACATTCATGGTCTCCGTTTAAGATTGTATACCCCCAGAAGATGTTATCTCCGTCATACTCAGCTATAAACCAATCGCAGTTCCCTATAAAAAAATGCAGATGAATAAGCTTGTCTTTAATTGGTATATGCTCTGTAGCATAAAGCTTGGGTATTGCACCAAGGCGTTCTTTACTTGGTTCATTCCACATATATGCTCTCTCCTTATGCAAGAGTCCCTTTTGACGTATTCAGCTTGAAATAGTCCCAGAAACTATAAAAGCCCCTACCTCTCTTTGAGGTGGGGCTTTATCTGATATAATTACAGGGTCGTTTTCTGAGGTTATTAGTCGATTAAATGCACGTAAACTTTTAGCCCTTCTTTTCTGGCTGTTTCTATCATGTTCTTAGTACCCTTGCTCTTGCCGTCCCATAACGCAATAAGGGCATTTGCTGATTTTGCCATTTCTAAATTGCGTTTAGGCCCTGCGGCTCTGCCGTATCTGCTCCAGTCAGGTGCAAATTTCTCAATCGGTATGCCATTATCTATGGCCCACTTTTCTCCTAAGGTATCTACACCTTTTGCTGTGCCACATACTACAGTTGTGGGTTTCCATCCTGCTGATTTGAGTGCTGACAGTAAGTTTGCCATGTTGTTGCAAATTCTGCTTCCAGCAATAATGGTGCGCATATGAATCCTTTGCTATTTAATTTTATATAAAGGCCCATACCAATTCGAAGTATGGCTATATTGATACCTTTGTTTAGCACAATAAACTAAGTTCATCAAGAAGACGTGAAAATGATACGGTTTTGCGGCTGAAGTGATAGTGCCATTACATTTTTAATTTATATGCAAATGTATCTGAGAGGCAGAGTAAGATAAAAAAGTTTGTCTGCAAAATATGAATCTATTTTTCTTGAAATTGTGGGCATGCTTCAATAGCTTCGCTTTTAAGCTCTATCTTGAAAAAGCTATTAATGCTTTTAGTTCGATCTTCTATAAATTTCTTGTAATCAATAATTTTGTGAACCTTAACTGAAGGGCATTTTATTCCATCTGAAGAAGCAAGATTATGAATGCATTTTAAGCATTCACTATATGATTGAGACATAGAACCCTTCCTTAGATATATCAGGGGCATTTCATCTTCTGCTATAAAAAGCTCTTCATTGGTAAGCAGATCATTTACAAGGCAGGCATTCCCATTACCATATGATATATATTTAGCCTGTTCTTTTTGAAAATCTATGATTTTTTTGGCTTTCTGAGTCCTTTTATCAATATTAAATTCAAGCAAAGAACCATTTATGAATTCAATTCTTACATTACTGAAATTTTTACTCTTCATTAATTCGTAAAAATCATCCTTAAAAACGATTTCTTTGCTTGCAAAGTAACTCTTGAATTCTTTAATGAACTCGTCAGAGTATTCATCTGAAGATATGCCAATCACCTTAATCAGATCTCTTAATTTGCCTCTAATTTTTAAACGAAACTCAATCCTATCTGCTTCCTGTAATGCATCCATATGCGAGTACAGTTTATTAATGTCGTTTATTCTTTCTTTAAAATAATTTTTATATGCGTTTAATTCTCTAATTTTTATTTCAGTTTCGTCTGCTTCATTTTGCAAAATTAATGTTTCGTCTTTTATTCTTGTTAGGTCATCTAATAGTTCTTTTCGTATTTTTTTATCATCGGCTTCACTGATAGCTTGTTTTAAATTCCTGTGCCTCCTATTATTATTTTCGATTTTTGAGGTTATGAACTCAATTTTTGTTCTTAAGCTGTTAATTTCAATTTGGTCATTATTCCCATCAATTAATTTATTTACATCAAGGGCTGAACAAAATTCTAAAAAGGCTTTTTCAAAAATATAATAGTTGACACTTGTAGCTCTGCACCCTTTACCATCAACTGAATTTGAGCAATGTAAATACATCCAGTTATTGCCTTTGTCTCTGTATGTATACTGTGACCCGCAATATGAGCAAACCAATAATCCCGTGAATAAATTTGATATTTTTCCAGTCCTGCCAGGGTACTTAGTGTTTTTTTGCATTTTTTGCTGAACTCTAAAAAAATCTTCTTCACTTATTATTTGAGGGAAATAATTTCTCAGCATTTCTCCAACAGGCACAAACTTCCCATCAACTTTCTTTTTTGGCTGAAAGTCCCCAATCACAGCTCTGTTATGAAGAATTTTCTGAATATAAGATCTATGCCACCCTGTTTTTGATTTTCCCCAAGCAGGTATTCCATCCTTATTAATCTTAGTGACTATTGTGTGAACGCCTTTCCCAGATAAGTACATTGAAAATATTTCTCTAATAAGATCAGCTCTATCGCTTATGACTTCAAAACTCCTTAACTTATTCTGTTTTATAACTCGTATCCAAGCAGGACATATTTTTGTAAGAATAACAGCTTCCTTGGCTTTGTTTCTTTTAGCTTCCCATGAACTACTTAAACGCTTTGATTTAGTAAGACTTTCATCATGCGCTCTTGACATTATTGCTAATGAAACAACGATCTGTGCCCAGTTATTATTTATAGAATCAACTGTATATTCCATGCTATCGCTCAAAGTGACAATTTTTATGCCACTTTTTATTATATCCATGAATAGTGTTAGAGCGTCTGTGATCTGATCTCGTGAAAGCCTATCTAATGATTCGACAATTAGAACAGATCCTTTCTGTATTTTACCTGAATTCACTAATGTCAAAAATTTACCTAAAGCACCTTTTTCAATGTGTTCTCCTGAAAAAGCTGAAAGACCTGCATCATGCATTCTTAATGTGTTGTCTAATGTGAAATTGTGTTTTTTAGCATATTCTTCTGCAAGCTTTATTTGGCGCTCTAAGCTATTACCTTTTGATTGTTGTGGGCTTGAAAATCTTGTATAGCTATAGCAAACAGGCTGGGTCATAAGTTTTATCCAGGGGCGTACAAAAATATAATAATTATTCAATTAGCTAATATAATTAGATTAAATTAAAATGAAAATCAATATTAAATATACTACAACATGATTATGTCAGGCCCCCCAGGTTCCGGAAAAACCATGATGGCAAGAAGAATACCAGGTATTCTTCCGTCCTTTTTATTTGAAGAAGCCCTCGAAACCACAAAGATCCACAGCGTTGCAGGCCTTCTTGACGCGGAATCAGGGCTTGTTAATCAGAGGCCGTATAGAAATCCTCACCATACAATATCTGATGCCGGTCTGATAGGTGGAGGAGCCAATCCGAAACCAGGAGAAGTAAGCCTTGCTCATAATGGCGTGCTTTTCCTGGATGAAATGCCTGAGTTCAAAAAGACTGTTCTTGAAATGCTCAGACAGCCTCTTGAAGACAGACGAGTCACAATATCAAGGGCAATGGCGACAATAACATACCCATCAAGTTTCATGCTGGTCGCAGCCATGAATCCCTGTCCATGCGGATACCTCGGTGATCCTGTCCATGAATGCAAGTGTGGTCAGGCCCAGATTTCAAGATATAAGTCAAAGATTTCCGGTCCTCTAATGGACAGGATAGATATTCAGGTTGAAGTTCCGCAGGTGAATTACAAATCCCTTATGTCTGACAAAAAAGCTGAAGGATCGCCCGAGATAAGATCAAGAGTTGAAGCAGCCAGAAGAATCCAGTCAAAGCGATTTGCAAAAACAAAAATAAAGACCAACGCGGAAATGGGAAGCAGACATATCAAGGCTTTCTGCTCCATTGATTCTCCAATAACCTCATTTCTTGAAAAAGCATCTGAAAAACTGGGACTGTCAGCAAGGGGAGTGAGCCGTATTCTCAAAATTGCAAGAACGATTGCGGATCTGGAGGCAAGCCCTGATATAGCTCACCACCATGTGGCTGAAGCTATTCAGCTAAGGAGTCTGGACAGGCATTAAGGGGTTCCCTAAAAAACGGACGAAGGTCTGCAAATCAAAGGCGTAGGGATAAGAGATCGGATCTATGCGCTATTTTCAGGCTAACATCGGATACGGAATCTACCGGAAACAAGACAGAACCGCAAGCTTTACGCATTAGATCGATGAACAAAACGCCTTATACTTTGTGGGCTTGAAAGCTATTTTGTTTACCTCAACCTGATTTTGTCGCTCTTCAGTCCCCACACAAAAGCTCTTATCCATTCAAAGCCGAACTTCATCAAGGTCACGTCATCGGATTTGAGCTTTTTGAGGAGATCTGCCTTTAGCTTGTATCTCTGGAGAAATGAGCTCTCAAAAATAAACTCCCTGAAGCCATCAATATTATAGGCGGCCATGAATGCCATTTTCGCCTTTGGCCCGGCAGAACCTGCTGGCCCCCACGGGTCTGTTCCAAAAAGAGCCTTAGTTTCTCCCCACAGCTTAGTCATTCTGTTGTATTCGACTGCATTCTGATCTTCTGCCCAGGTCTTTACAGTCCACTGTTTTTCTTCATGCTGCCCCATGCAGAAATCGGGAGGCCTGAAGAAGTGCACGTCTTCGGAAACACCTTTGTCATTTATATATACGCCATGCTCTACCGGAAATGCCCGGCATGCATCGGGTCTGTCTTGATAAACTGAGCATCCGTCAGCAGTGAGATAAGGACATGAGGCCTCACTGTCCTCAGACATTCTGAGTAGAACGTCCGGAAAAAAGCACCCTTCCCTCATGACAACATCAACATGGTTGTCTATGAATTCACCGGAAGTTATTCCGAGACTTTTTCTGAGCCTTATCACGTCATATGGATATAGAAAAAGATTGAGATTCCTGCAGCATCTGTTGAAACAGCTCACATCAGGATGACAACGAAAACTGAATCTGTCAAAGGATGTTATCCTTCTGCCCCTTTCGGCCAATTCATCTATTGAAACAAGCTTCATATCACCCGCTTTTCAGCAAACGCAGACTCCACCATGTCTGCAACGGTCATTTTTATTTTGCCTGGCTGCCCGAGTACTTCGCGGGCCTTTTTCTCAAGCATGGACATCCTTGAATAAAAAGGAGTTCTGTCAAGAGGCTGAATATTTTTGCCATTGGCCTCAGCATCAAACAGAGAGCATCCTGGACCCTCTTTTTTCTGGTGTCCCATGCTGAACTCATGAGCTACGCCATGAAGTCTGCATATCATGGGTCTGAAATCATAAAGCCTGCAAAGTCCATCTTCATTCACCGGACACATGATTCTTGGAACATCTATCTGGCTGCCCTTTCTGTAATAGTCAGCGACAAATTTTGCCCTGTCGCCCATTAAAGCAAAAACGTCGGGCTCAACTCCGGCCAGGCCACTCATAAGACCCTTCATCAGATAAAGATACTCAGCCCAGGTAAAATGATAAAACCTGGTCTCGCAGCAGCTTTCAGAACAGCCTCTGCATGAAAATCCGGCTGAAGCCGCAGACTTTTCATATTCCATATCCATGTCACTGAAAATATCGGCAAGTTCAGCAAAAAGACCAGCTTTTTCAGCTGTTTTTACCATTTCAAATATATTGTTCATAACCATAATTTCTAAAAAAGAGGCTTTGGCATAAAAATGCGATTATAGAGATTCATTGCATACCTGTCTGTCATGCTTGCAATGAGGTCGCACACTATCCTCGGCATGGGCATGGAGTCAAGTTTTATCCATTCCATTTCCATCCTTGCAAGCTCGGATACGAGGGCCTGGGTGTCTTCCATAAAAAAACCGAAAAGATCCGTAAGAATTTTTTTGGCTTTTAGGAATTCATTATGCACCTGGGGAGATCTGTAGACATTATCAAAAAGAAATTTTCTAAGAAGAATCATCCGTTCATAGACTTCATCACTCATCCTTAAATCGACACCGTCTTCTGTGTATCCTGATGAATAGATGATGTCCCTGATCATTGTGGTTGCTCTCTGGGAATGAGTATCACCGAGGGTTTCTATACATTCCCCCGGAATCTGATCGCGGGTGATGACGCCGCTTCTGATAGCATCATCAAGGTCATGATTCAGGTATGCCATGATATCAGCAATTCTGACTATTCGCCCTTCGACAGTCACGGCTTTTTCGCCAGGCTCGCAAGGAATTATATTTCCAAAACCTTTGGAATGCTTGAGTATGCCATCCCTGACCTCATATGTAAGATTCAGCCCTGCCCCCTGACGTTCAAGAACATCAACAACCCTGAGACTCTGGTCGCTGTGGCAGAAGTTTGATGAAAATATTTCTTTAAGAACTGTCTCGCCGCCGTGGCCGAAAGGCGTATGACCAAGATCGTGACCCAGAGCTATGGCCTCTGTAAGATCCTCGTTCAGTCTCATTGCCCGTGCAATGGTTCTTGCGATCTCCGCAACCTCTAGTGTGTGGGTGAGTCTTGTCCTGAAATGATCTCCGAGCGGAGAAAGAAAAACCTGGGTTTTGTGCTTCAATCTTCTGAAACTGTTTGAAAAAACTATGCGATCCCGATCCTGCTGAAAAACAGTCCTGACCGGACATGAAGTCTCGCTTTTTCGTCTGCCCCTGGAATCCCTGCTTGTGCATCCGTGGGGAGAAATAAAATTGCTTTCTCTTTCTTCAAAAGATTCACGAATTGAAAAGAGCGTGGGTTCTGTCCCAAACCCGTCTCCTGCCTTGATTGCAGCCTTTGAGATACTCATTTTTTTCCCCATTCCAATAATACTCATCCAGCCAGAAAGTATATCCTTTTTCAAGGCTTTGCAATTATAAACACCAAAAAATTCAGGTACTACCAAACAGATAGTTGCCTACTGATCTGTTAGGGATTAATCTCAATCAAACGCTAACACCGGAGATATAAAAAAATGGGCGGACATCATCTTGTACTCGGAAAAATGAAGGATTTCCTGTCAGGCAGGGAAATTGAAGATAATCACGATGAAAGATACAGGCAGAAAATCGCCCGGATCCTTGTGGAGAACAAAAATTATTTAAGGGAAGAGATTGAGAGCAGAATAAAAATTGAGCTGAAATCTGTTTCAAAAAGAAGGGGCAGCATATGGCTTGATTTCAAAATATCCATTAAAGACAAGGTAATGATGATTGTCAAATACGGGCCAGGATCAATTATTACCAGAGAGACTCCTGCAATTGCTATATCCAGACTGATTGAGCCTTACCAGATTCCCTTTGTCGTTGTAACAAATGGCGAGGACGCTCTTATTATTGATGGAGAAAGTGGCGCCATCATTTCATACGGCCTTGATTCAATCCCTGACAGGTTATGTCTTGAAAAAAAATACTCTTCCTATTACTTTCCCAAAATTGGAGAAAGGGCTATGGAAATGGCAGGCAGGCTTGTTTACGCATATGAAATAGACGGAGCGTGTCCTTGTGACGAAAATGTATGCAGATTGCCCGATGAATAACAAAAAAAATGGTAACTATTCAGCTTAGCATTGTTATTCTTGGAAAACCCTTTTTGAAAAAAGGGTTTTCCAAACCTTTCCCAAAAACTTTTAAGTTAATTTGGCCATTGTGCTTTGAAGTAAGATCAAGGAAAGAAATATTGAGCGGTACCTTGGTACACCACCAATCACCAGAAAACCAAAAGTTTTTTGCTAAGCTTTTTTTCAAAAAAGCGACCTAAATACTTATTTGCTGAATAATTACAAAAAATGAAAAATATTTTTTTCTATGGACGATTATATGAATCATGAAGAATTCATGGCAAAAGCTCTGAAAAATGCAGAAAAAGCCCTCGAGTCAGGTGAGTTCCCTGTTGGGTGCGTAATTATTGAGAATGGCAGGATTATTTCATCATCTACGAGAACAAGTTCAAGGCAATCAGCAGGCGGGGAAACCAGACACGCCGAAATCATAGCCCTTGAAAATCTTGAAAAAGATCATCCCGGGGCTGACAGAAAAAATCTTACCTTATACTGCACTCTGGAACCATGCCTAATGTGCTTTGGAGCAATAATCATAAGCGGAATAAAAAAAATGGTTTATGCTTATGAAGACACCATGGGTGGAGGTACTTCATGCATTCTTGAAAATCTGCCTCCTCTTTACAGGGACTCAGGAATACAGATTGTTCCAGGAATAATGAGAAACGAAAGCCTCCAAATTTTCAAGAAATTCTTTTCAAGTCCTTCGAACGATTACCTAAAAGACAGCCTTCTTGCAAAATACACTTTGGAGACAATCTGAAAAAAGTCGGAACAAACTGATAATCCTTATAAAATCCACATTTTTTATCTTGCAATATTACCCTTTATCATAGTAAACAAGCCTGATGTAATAATACCTGTATACCATTCATCATCGGTGATAGAATCACCGTTAATAACAACACTGTCTCAGGAGGTGTAGGCATCGCTGCTGAACAACAACTCAGAATAAATCGTAATATTAGGGCCAGAGAAGTCAGGGTCATCGACAACGAAGGAAGACAGCTCGGAATCCTTCAACTCCACGAAGCCCTTGCAGCCGCAAGCGAGAGAGCGCTTGATCTCGTTGAAGTTTCACCCAACGTCAGCCCTCCTGTCTGCAAAATAATGGACTATGGCAAGTTCAAATACGAGCAGACTAAGAAGAATCAGGAAGCCAAAAAGAAACAGGCGACCTTCCAGCTTAAAGAAATAAAGCTCCGTCCCAAGACAGGAGAACACGACCTTCAGACCAAGATAAGACATATCAAGGAATTTCTTGAAAAGAAAGACAAGGTCAAGATCACCGTTGTTTTCAGGGGCAGGGAAATAACCATGTCAGAACAGGCAAAAGAACTGCTTACCAAGATTGCCGCAGAAATAACAGAAATTGCGACCATTGAGAGTGACGCAAAATTCGAAGGCAGGGCAATGGTAATGGTTGTAGCGCCAAAAGCTCAGTAACCCCGGATTTTGCGGGCATAAAAGCTTCCCTATGGTTATTATTTAAAGTCCTTCTTTGAGCCTATCTCTTTAAGGCTGATCACAAGGCAGGCGCCAAAAACAGGCCTTCACTCCGGTTAGAATTCATGCGACTGGAGTGTTTTTTCACGTCTTTTTTGGGGTTATTAATTATCTATCCGCATTTTTATTATTGACGCAGATAGACCTTATGTTTATTATGCCGACTTTTGAAACTGGCCACTGAAAACAGTGACAGTTTTTTTGTTTATTTTAGATTAGGGATATTTTTTTGCATTCCAAGGAGATTTCCGATGCCCAAGATCAAAACCAATAGATCCGCTGCCAAGCGGTTCAAAAAAACCGGGTCTGGTAAATTTGCATATCAAAAAGCAAATTCAAGCCATATCCTCACAAAGAAGACCACAAAGCGCAAGCGTCAACTTCGCCAGGGTCAGATTATCGACAAGTCAAATATGCGTGAAATCCGTCACCTTCTGCCAAACGCATAGCAGATAGACGGATTTGGATCTGAATGGTGTCATGAAGCCATCCGGCGAGGCCTTTCAAACCTTGGGCGGCTATAGGTAGCCAGGTAACTAATATGAAAAGCCGGGACAGACTTCTTTCCACTTACGGAATTGCCGGAAAAGGGATCAGACACAATCACATCCGCGTATACAGCGGAAAATTTTGAGGAGATTAAAATGAGAATTAAGAGGGGCTTTAAGGCAAGAAGAAGACGTAACAAGATTTTAAAATTAGCCAAGGGCTTCAGAGGCGGAAGAAGTAAGCTTTTCCGCAGCGCGGCGGATACAGTTGACCGTGCGCTCATGTACGCATTCCGTGACAGAAGAGCAAAGAAACGCGATTTCAGAGCTCTCTGGATTGTACGTATAAATGCTGCGGCAAGAATGAACGGACTTTCATACAGCAAATTCATAGGCGGCCTTCATAAGGCTGGCATTGAACTTGACCGCAAGGTTCTTGCCGAACTTGCCATTTCTGATCCTGCAGCTTTCACCAAAATAGCTGAAACAGCTGCAGGCCAACTGGCAAATTAGTATTTTTTTGTCATGAAAAAATAGAAGCCCATGCGGATTTAAACCGCATGGGCTTTTTTAATATCCGCTCCACAAGCCTTTAGAATGGTACATCGGTTAAAAGTTTAAGATTCTGAATGCGAACTGGAATTACATAACCATAAAAATGCTGACGGGTAAGTATCTGACTTGCAAAAGCGCAACAAACTACCGAACCGTCTAAATTTACAATAACTTCTGGATTTCAGATATAGCCGTGGAAAAAGAACTCAAACAGATTCGGGAAGAAGCGCTTTGCGCTGTCAATGAAGCCAAAGACCTTGAGTCTTTACAGAACGTTTCTGTCAAGTACATTGGCAGAAAAGGTTCCTTAACCCTTATGCTGAGAAATGTTGCAAATCTGCCCGCAGATCAAAAACCTTTGGCTGGCAAGCTCACCAATATCCTTAAAAAGGAAATTGAGGAGGCCATTGAAAAGGCGACTGAAAAAATCGAGGCTGATATTGCAAGAAAAGCTCCTGGAATTGATATCACTCTTCCCGGACGCCCAGCCTATCAGGGAAACCTCCATCCAATCACCAAGGTCACCGAGGAAATATGCAGCATATTTCTTCGCCTTGGTTTTGAAATTGCCGAAGGTCCTGAAGTCGAAAGCGATTACTACAATTTTGAGGCGCTCAACATCCCTAAAAATCATCCGGCGAGAGACATGCAGGATACTTTTTATGTATCCGGAGACGTGGTTCTCAGAACCCATACCTCGCCTATGCAGGCAAGGGTCATGGAAAAAAGCAAGCCTCCAATCAGAATAATAGCGCCTGGCAAAGTATACAGATGCGATTCTGACCATACCCACACACCAATGTTCAATCAGGTGGAGGGACTGCTTGTCGACGAGAACATAAGCTTCAGCGATCTTAAAGGTATTCTCACAATCTTTGTCCATCAGATTTTTGACAAAAATGTGAAGCTGAGATTCAGACCAAGTTTTTTCCCTTTCACGGAACCAAGCGCTGAAGTCGACATAGAGTGCGTGATGTGCAGGGGTAAAGGATGCAGAGTCTGCTCCCAGACCGGATGGCTTGAAATCCTTGGCTCCGGAATGGTTCATCCTTATGTCTTTGAAAAGGCTGGATATGAGCCTGGAAAGTATTCGGGCTTTGCTTTCGGAACAGGCGTCGAGCGAATCGCCATGCTCAAATACGGCATAGACGATCTTAGAAAATTCTACGAAAACGACATCAGGTTTTTAGGACAATTCTAAAATGAAATTCAGCACCAACTGGCTTAGCCAATATGTGACCATAAACACAGGCATAGACGAACTTTCCGCAGCTCTAACCATGACAGGGCTGGAAGTGGACGCTCTACACGACAGATTCGCATGGCTCGAAACAATCGTAGCCGCAAGAATTGAAAAAACAGCGCCCCACCCCAATGCTGACAAACTCAAACTTTGCAAGGTTTTTACGGGAAAAGAGACCATAGATATCGTCTGCGGAGCACCCAACGCAAAAGAGGGAATGATTGTTCCGCTTGCTCTGCCTGGATGCGTAATGCCTGACGGCAGCGTTATAAAACAAGGAAAAATAAGGGGCGAATCTTCATCAGGAATGCTATGCAGCGCAAGAGAACTTGAGATAGGAGAAGCGGCTGGCGGACTACTGGAGCTTGACGCCTCAATAGCTCCTGGTACGCCTCTTAATAAGGCCCTGAACCTTTCTGATCATGTTTTTGAGATAGGATTGACACCAAACAGGGCTGACTGCCTCAGCATATTAGGTATTGCGCGTGAAGTGGCCTCGATCCAGAAATCAAAGATAACCAAGCCAGAACTGAAGATATCAGAAGCAGGCGGCGAAGCGGCAGGTCTTGCAATAGTTGTAATCGAAAATCCTGAACTCTGCCCAAGATATGCGGCAAAAATAATCTTAGGCGCAAAGATAGCTCCGTCACCGGCGTGGCTTCAGGACAGACTCAAATCAGTCGGACTCAAGCCGATCAACAATGTAGTTGATATAACCAACTTCGTAATGCTTGAAACCGGCCAGCCCCTCCATGCCTTTGACTATGACAACCTTGCCGGCAAACAGATAATTGTCAGGACAGCAAAGGAAGGCGACGAGTTCACCACCCTGGACAGCAAAAAAAGAAAACTTGAAGATGGAATGCTCATGATATGCGACGGGGAAAAGCCTGTCGCAATAGCTGGAGTAATGGGCGGAGAGAACTCCGAAATAAGCGACAGCACGGTCAATATCCTGCTTGAGAGCGCATATTTCAATCCCGCATCCATAAGAAAGACTGCAAAGGTTTTGGGTCTTGGAACAGACGCATCCCACAGATTTGAAAGAGGAATTGATCCTCTTGGGACATTATATGCGGCGGAAAGAGCAGCAACCCTCATTGCAGAACTGACCGGAGGCAGACTCACAGATGGCACGATTGATGTCAATCCGGTTAAATTCGCTCCGAAACCGATCAGCATAAGCGCAACAAGAACAAACAGACTACTTGGCACAAATTTCAGTCCGTCCATGATGGCCGATATGCTGAGAAGTATTGAGTTCGAAACCCAGATTGAAGGAGATATAATTGTAGCAGTACCTCCTTCTTTCAGGGTTGACGTAACAATCCCGGAAGATCTCATGGAAGAAATAGCAAGGCTTTCTGGGTATGACAATATCCCGGTC
This sequence comes from Desulforegula conservatrix Mb1Pa, assembly GCF_000426225.1. Classification (NCBI taxonomy): domain Bacteria; kingdom Pseudomonadati; phylum Thermodesulfobacteriota; class Desulfobacteria; order Desulfobacterales; family Desulforegulaceae; genus Desulforegula; species Desulforegula conservatrix. The sequence goes on along the minus strand of NZ_AUEY01000003.1, from coordinate 137,998 downwards.
ACCTTCCCTGCCATTGCAACGGCAGACAGGACACCAGCGTCGACATTCGAGTTCAGGATGATGATAAAAAGAATTCTGACCGGGCTGGGTTTCTATGAAGCAATCAATTACAGCTTCATAAGCCCGAAAAGCTATGACCGCCTGGGACTATCTGAAATTGATTCAAGAAGAAACAGCGTGGAGATCCTAAACCCGCTCTCTGAAGAATTAGCCGTAATGAGAACAAGCCTCTTGCCTGGAATATTTGACACGATGAGGAAAAATATTTCCCAGCAGGAAAGAAACCTCAGAATGTTTGAAGTTGGCAAGACATTCATGCCTGTTATTAATGAAAAGCTCCCCAAGGAGACAGAAACACTTTCAATTGCATGGACTGGCGTAAGAGAACCAAATACCTGGCATTCAAAATCCGACTCAGTGGACTTTTATGATATAAAAGGCGCTGCAGAGGCAATATTTGATAATCTCAGAATCAGAAACGTAGTTTTTGAAAAACCTGATCTTGATCTGTATCCTTATGCAAGACCTGGATACTGCACAAAAATAAGCATAGACGGTAAAGAAGCGGGCATTCTCGGCGAAATCAATCCTGCTGTCCTGAAAGCCTACGACATCAAGCAGTCAGCCCTTTTCATGGAACTGAACCTTGACATTGTAAAACAGAATTATACTTCAGACAGACAGTACAAACAAACACCCAAGTACCCATCTACATCCAGGGATATAACCCTTATCATTGACAAAGCCATAAGCTCAGCCGAGATTATGGAAAAAATAGGATCAATGAAAGAATCTCTGCTTGAGACATCATGGGTGTGCGCTGTTTATGAAGGGACTCCCGTACCGGAGGAAAAAAGAAGCGTATCTGTCCGTTTCGTGTACAGATCAGCCGAATCAACACTCGAAGATGATGCTGTGAACAAGATCCACAACAGGATATCTGATGAATTGAGAACGGGATTAGGCGCCGTATCGCCATAGATGACTTTATCCGCATCCTGGCTGAAAATATTATGGCCTGAATGCCGAAGAAATCAAAAAGCCCTCTGGCCACACCTATCCGGAGGGCTTCATCCTCAAAAAAGTTGGGCGTCGTTTGTCACAAACCAGTCACGACAGGCCAACCAATTTTAATCATTGACAATTTCCTCATACTTATTTTATAGTTATGTTTTATTCATATACATATCTGTATATGCTCAAAAGAATTCTTGATCCTGACGGGTCGGGAATGGCCTGGCAAACAGCATTGCGTCTGTCTGCACCAGAAAAAACGGGCTCTGCGCCCGTTTCTTTTTTGTGTAAAAGGGCTGGATTAAAACCAGGAGATAACGGGTTGTCGACGCAAAACGAAACAATGATCAAGATCAAGGATACAGCATCTTCTCTGTGCGGGGCAGAGGGCATGGAATTCGTGCATGCAGAGTTCCTTTCCCAGGGAGGAAGACGCATTCTCAGAATTTATATAGACAAAGAGGGCGGCGTTTCCCTTGAAGACTGCACACTTGTCAGCAGACAGCTGGGAGACATGCTCGACATCTTGCTTGAAAATTCAGGTGCATACACACTGGAGGTTTCGTCTCCGGGATTGGACAGGCCTCTTGCCAAGGAGTCTGATTTCGTAAGATTTGCAGGTAAAAAAGCGCGGGTAAAAGTCAAAACCCTTATCAACGACCAGAAAACCTTTACAGGCACAATTCTCGGCATTGAAGAAGGACGCTTGATCCTTGAAACCATCAAGGGTCCTGTGCAAATCCCCCAAGCAAACATATCCACCGCGAGGCTGGTTTATGAATTCGGAGAAAAATGATGTTTAATGAAATTAAAAGGGTTATAGATCAGGTTAGCCGCGACAAGGGGATAGATTCCAGTGTTCTGATTAAAACAATAGAAGAGGCTATAGCTTCTGCAGCAAGAAAAAAACTTGGCCCACATGCGGAAATAGAGGTTCAGTACAAGCCGGTAACTGGCGAGATAGAAGTATTTCAGTTCAAGGAAGTCGTAACCAAAGTTACGGACCCCGCTACCCAGATCAATCTCGCGGAAGGCAGGGAACTTGATCCTGAATGCGAGCCTGGTGACAGCCTCGGCATTAAAATGGATACCGCCCTTTTTGGCCGAATCGCGGCTCAGTCAGCAAAACAGGTCATCATACAGAAGATGAAGGATGCTGAAAAAGATGCGGTATACGAAGGTTTTATCAACCGCAAGGGGGAAATAATAAACGGTATTGTCCAACGGATCGACCGCGGAGACATAATTGTCAATCTCGGCCAGACCGACGCCCTTCTTCCAGCAAGGGAGCAGATCCCGAGGGAAATATACAGAAGAGGCGACAGAATCAGGGCCAACATCATGAAAGTACTTCATGATGCAAGGGGGCCGCAGATAGTTCTTACAAGAACCCATCCGAGCTTCCTGATAAACCTATTCAAGGCCGAAGTACCTGAAATAAACGAAGGAATCGTCCTTATACAGGCAGCTGCGAGAGAGCCTGGAAGCCGCGGCAAAATAGCCGTATCCTCCATAGAGATGGGCATTGATCCGGTTGGCGCATGCGTCGGCGTTAAAGGCAACAGGGTACAGAATGTCGTCCAGGAACTAAGGGGCGAAAAAATCGATATTATTGCCTGGGATATGGATCAGGCAAAATTTGTATGCAACGCCCTTGCCCCTGCTGAAATAGCAAGGGTCATAATTGATGAAGACAACAAATCAATGGAAGTGATTGTTCCGACGGAATCTCTTTCGATTGCCATAGGGAAAAAAGGTCAGAACGTCAGACTTGCATCCAAACTCACAGGCTGGCGTCTTGATGTCATTAGCGAAGAGAAATACAGCAAGGCACTAAAAGAAGGGTATGATGCACTCATGATACTCCCTTCCATTGGAATGGTGCTTGCCGAAAAGCTTTACGAGCATGGATTCGTGTCCCCTGAAATTATAAGAGATGCATCGACCGACGATCTCATGGCAGTAGAAGGTATGACACTGGAAGACGCAGAGAAAATCATTCAGGAGTCAGCTGCCCTTCTTGACCAAGAAATCGACGACACTGATCAGGAACCGGAAGAGAATATCATTCAGGAATCAGCTTCTCTCCCTGATCAGGAAACAAAAGAATAGTAAAATTATCTAAAATTGCCGCAAGTTCAGGTGTTCAGAAATAGCCTGTGTTTTTTATAGGAAGGGGGACGGATGGCGAAAATCAGAGTATACGAATTGGCCAAAGAGCTGGGGATGTCGCATAAAGCGCTTCTTGACAAGATCATGCAGTTGGATATCGACGTCAGAAGCCATATGAGCTCGCTGGAGGATGACGCAGTAAAACTAATCAAAGAACAGGTAGCAGGGAAAAAAGCCGAAGACGACGACAAAAACAAACCGACTGTCATCCGCAGAAGAAAAGCTAACGCCGAAACTCCGGAACTCAATCAGGAAACAGCAGCCAAAGCAGAAGATTCCCTTGCAGAAGCAGCAGTAGAAGAATCCTTCGAAGCACATGCAGAAATATCTGAAACCGATATGATAGCAGAACCTGATGATCATGAAGCAGAGCAGACTCAATCTGAAAAGATAGAATCAGATCTGCCGGGCAACACGTTTGCAGAAAAACAGGATGGGCATCAGCCCAGAAAAAAGGATGCATCAGGAAAACATTCTGCGGCAAAGGTTATTTTCAGGCCTGAGCTTCTTGAGCAACCTGAAGAAGTAATGAAGCAAAGCACAAAAGAAAATAAAACTCCGGCCCAGGAACACAAACAGGCAGAGCATCACAAAAAAAGGGAAACAAGGCCAGTGCATGAAACAGAAACAGTTTCTGTTCAGAGACCTTCCGAACCAGAGAATGTAAAAACAGTTATAGCGGAAATAATCGCCGAAGAGGACAAAAAGGCCGAACCGCCTTTTATTCCAGGATCAGAAACTCCAAGACAGGACAAGCAAGGAGCCCCAGCAAAGCCCATGGACACTTCAGTTAAACCTGAAACCGATGACAGCGGGGAAGAAGACAAGGGGTCTTCTAAGTCCAAGAAAAAAGGAAAAAAACCTACGGCTGCGAGAATCATCAAATTGCCTGATTTCATTCCTGAAATTACGCCTAAAAAAACATTCAAGCCCGAAAGAAGGCCTGTTGTCGTAGACGTGCCTATAATCGAGCCTGAAGAAAAAGTCATCGCTCCTGTGGTAAATGCGGAGCCTTCCGATGACAAGGCAAAGAAACGTCATGGCGGCGGCGGTGGAGACAGCTGGGACAAAAAGGGCAAGAAAAAAACCTTCAGCAAAAAAGAAGTTGTTGAGGGCAATGCTCTGTACAGCGAGTCAGGAAGATTCGGAAAGAAAAAGAAGGGCGGAAAGGCCAAGCCTGAGCCACAGAAGACCCAGCTTACTGTTCCTAAAGCCATCAAGAGAAGAATCAAGGTTGACGAAACCATCATTCTGGCTGAACTTGCAAAACGCATGGGCATAAAAGCCAATGAAATGATCGCAAAGCTCATGGAGCTTGGGGTCATGGCGACAGTAAACCAAACCATTGATTACGACACAGCCGTTCTCGTAGCCTCTGAATTCAGCTTTGAAGTTGAAAAAGCGTCTTTTGAGGAAGACACACTTATAGCCCAGGAAGTTGACGCACCAGAATCTCTTATAACAAGAGCTCCGGTCGTTACAATAATGGGCCATGTTGACCACGGGAAAACATCTCTTCTTGACGTCATAAGAAAGACAAAAGTTGCCAATTTCGAAGCTGGCGGTATTACACAGCATATCGGTGCTTACAGCGTAACAACAGATAGAGGCATGATCACATTCCTCGATACTCCCGGACATGAGGCATTTACCTCAATGCGTTCACGCGGAGCCAAAATTACGGACTTAGTTATTCTTGTTGTTGCTGCTGATGACGGAGTAATGCCCCAGACAATTGAAGCCATAAACCATGCAAAAGCTGCCGGCGTTCCTATAATTGTTGCAGTAAACAAAATCGACAAGCCTGACGCTGATCCTGACAGAGTTAAGAGAGAGCTGTCTGATCATGGTGTACTTGCAGAAGACTGGGGCGGTGATGTCATATTTGTTCATGTGTCTGCAAAGCAGGCCATAAACATTGATGCCCTCCTTGAAATGATACTTCTCCAGGCTGAATTCCTCGATCTCAAGGCTAATCCTGAGAAAATGGCAAGAGGCCACGTAATTGAAGCCAAGCTCGATTCAGGAAGAGGCCCTGTTGCTACGGTTCTTATCCAGGAAGGAACGTTAAAGCCAGGGAAATACATAGTCTGCGGTATCCAGTACGGCAGAGTAAGAGCCATGATCAACGACAAGGGACAAAAGGCTGACGAAGCTGGCCCGTCAATCCCTGTAGAAGTTCTTGGTCTTTCAGGTGTTCCAATGGCTGGCGATGAAATCATCGAGTGCAAGAGTGAAAAAGATGCGAGACAGATTAGCCAGGACAGAGCCCAGAAACAGAGAGCAAAAGAATTGGCAAAAAATAGCAGAATGAGCCTCGAAGGCCTGTTCGAAAAGCTTGAGGAAGGCATAGTTAAAGACCTTAACCTCATACTCAAGGCTGACGTTCATGGATCCATTGAAGCACTCAAGGAATCGTTGTCCAAGCTTTCTACCAGCGAAGTGAAGATCAATGTTATTCACTCAGCTACAGGTACTGTTACAGAGTCGGATGTATCGCTGGCGGCTGTTTCAAATGCCATCATACTCGGATTTAACGTCCGTCCTGGCGCAAAAGTTCATGAAATGGCAGAAGAAGAAAATGTTGACATGCGTTTCTACAACATCATCTACGATGCTATCAAGGACATCAAGAACGCCATGATCGGCCTCATGGATTCTACTTACGAGGAACGTGTCATGGGACGCGCGGAAGTAGTTGAGGCATTCAGCATTCCAAAGGTAGGCACAATCGCCGGAGTAATGGTTTCAAACGGCAAGATCCAGCGCAATCTCAAGGCAAGAGTTCTTAGAAACGGAATCATAGTCTATGATGGGAACATTTCATCACTCAGACGCTTCAAGGACGACGTTAAAGAAGTTGCACAAGGTTATGACTGTGGTATCGGCATTGAAAACTTCAATGATATCAAGATTGGCGATACCATCGAGTGTTACTACATGGAAGAAATCAAGCCAAAGATGGATGAATAATTCACATTAACGGCTTTCAGGTGTTTGGAGTATTTATGAAGTCATATCCTAGATCCGAAAGGCTCGAAGGACATATACAAAAAATCCTGGCGGAGATGCTTGTGAAGGAAATCAGCGACCCGAGACTATTTCTGGTCGCTGTTACCGGTGTCAAACTGACGCCTGACAAGAAGGTCGCCACAGTATTTTTTTCTGCCACAGGCGATGAGACAAGGGAAAAGCAAGCACTCGCAGGATTCAAAAGCGCTTATGGATTCATAAAAAGAACGCTTGCCCAGAATCTCGGACTGAAGTATATGCCTGATATCCGCTTTGAGGTGGACAAATCCATCAAATACGGACAGAAGATAGAAGAAATTTTTAAAAACATAAAGAATAGCGACAGCGACAGTAATAGTTAATGATATTAGAGTATTTAAAAAGGAGTACAAACGTACTCCTTGCAAGTCATAAAAATCCTGATGGCGACGCAGTTGGTTCCAGCCTTGCGCTTGGTCTCGCACTGAAATCCCTTGGAAAAACAGTAACAGTCTATAATGAAAGCAGGCTTCCTGCGGTTTTCAGGTATCTGCCGGAAGTCGAGCTTCTGACCCAGACGCCAGGATGCATTGATGACTATGATACTGCCGTGATTCTTGACTGCGGAGACCTGTCAAGAATCGGGAATCTGCATAAAAGCATAGAAAACATTCATATACTTCTGAACATAGACCACCACCAGACAAACACCCGCTTTGGCAAGGCCAGACTTATAAAGCCCGAAGCCTGCTCAACATCCGAGATCATTCACGACCTGATAATGGATCTCGGAGCAGAAATCACCACTGATATTGCTTTTGCAATATATACGGGCATAGTTTCTGACACAGGTTCCTTCAGATTTTCCAACACAACTAGGAAATCTTTCGAAATATGCGCCGATATGGTTGAAAAAGGCGCAAATCCATACATAGTCGCTCAAAATATATACAGCCCATACTCCCTCGGAAGAATCAAACTCCTTAACATGGTACTTGAATCCATTGAAGTGTCAAAGAACGGAAAACTTTCCCTGATGTCTCTGACCCAGAGAATGCTCAGGGAAACAGGCACAAACGCCGAAGATGTTAATGGTCTGGTAAATTACGCAAAACATATCGAAGATGTGAGGGTCGCAGCTTTTATCCAGGAAGCTGAAACCCAGGCCAGGGAGCAAATCAAAGAAGATGAGACGCTGTATTACGTCAGCCTGAGATCAGACGGGACAATAGATGTATCATCATTTGCCGCAAGCTTTGGAGGCGGAGGCCACTCGACAGCGGCCGGCTTCACCACCCTTTCCTCTTTTTCCGCACTCAAGGACAATATAATGCGTCTTGCCGACGCACTTTAATATAAATGGGAAAAATGAAAAACGGACTTATTCTGATTGACAAACCATCCGGCATCAGTTCTGCGTTTGTCGTGGCAAGGGTCAAAAGACTTCTTGGAGCTTCAAAGTGCGGACATACAGGAACCCTTGATCCATTTGCAACAGGCCTTATGGTTGTATGCCTTGAAAAAGCCACAAAAATTTCCTCGTTTCTTTTAGGCGGAGAAAAAACCTACGAAGCTGAGATGCTTCTCGGAATAGAAACAGATACCCAGGACAGAACAGGCCAGATAACGAGCCAGTGCAACCCCGAACTTGTAGATCAAATCAGTGAATCTGATATCAAAAAAGCATGTGAATGTTTTAAAGGTGATATTCTTCAGAAGCCTCCCACTTTTTCAGCCCTAAAACACAACGGAGTTCCTTTATACAAGCTCGCAAGAAAGGGAAAGCCAGTTGAGAAACCGGCGAGACCGGTGACAATTTTTGAGCTTGAGGTTCTTGAAATCAATCTGCCTTCTGTATTTTTCAGGGTAAGATGCTCGTCAGGCACCTACATCCGCACACTATGCTATGATATTGGACAAAAATTAGGATGTGGCGCCCATCTTAAAGAACTGAGAAGAACCGTGAACTGCGGATTCAATGTGGAAGACGCCATAAAACTGGATGATTTCAGGGAAGTTCCTGAAACAGAGCGCATTGACTTCGTTTTCGAACCAGCCACAGCACTCAAAGGAATGCCGGAGCTGATTGCTGATGAATCACTTGAAATTACCATAAGGCATGGCAGAAATCTTGATTCTGTAAGTGCTGAATTTGCTGCGGACAGCGACGGATTTTTGAAAATTGTAAATAAAAATAATGACCTCATGGCTATTTTGAGGTATGAAGATGAATTTGGCAGATATGGATACCACTGTGTCCTGATCTGAAAATCTGCATGGGAAGCGCGTATCACGTTAAGAGTTGTCTGGAACGCTTGGTCTGAATGGAATATTGGACCGCGATTTCGGAGACCACCATGAACAAATCAACATGGTCGGGATATGCAAAATCGTAATATATATTCCAAACCAAACGGAGATTCAAAGAATGACAATGTCAAACGAAGCAAAAAAAGAAGTAATCGAAAAATTCAAGACCCATGAGTCTGACACAGGTTCCCCTGAAGTTCAGATTGCTCTTCTTACAAACAGAATAGAGTATCTGACTGATCATCTCAAGACTCACAAAAAAGATCATCACTCAAGACGAGGTCTTCTTATGCTTGTAGGTCAGCGCAGAAGAATGCTGAACTACCTGAAAAACAAGGAAATTCAGAGATACAGAACCATAATCAAGGCTCTCGGTCTCAGAAGGTAATAAAAAATAAAAAAGCGGCGCATCCTGCGCCGCTTTTTTTGGCAAATTTCATTTCCGCAATCAAGATGCAATACAATTGTAATCTGAATGCGAAATGAGAATAACAAACCCAATGTATCTGGAACACACGGCAAGGGCTCGCGCACAAACAGGATTTCATTTTACACACCAAATTATCCAATCCTGCCTTAATACGACAGCTTAAAATGGAATGCTGTTTTGGCGTAAGTCTCTCCGATTTGTCCGGGTGCAGAGAATCAAGGAAGAAAAAAATATGGAATATGTAGTAGAAGCAATCGTTGAGGGCAAACCGCTTACCATCAAATCCGGAAAAATAGCAAAACAGGCAGCAGGAAGCGCAATCGTTCAATATGGAGACACAATAGTCCTTGTGACTGTTTCCTATATCAAAGACGCAAAGGAAGGAACCGACTTTCTTCCGCTGTCAGTTGAATATATAGAAAAGATATATGCTGCGGGAAGAATTCCTGGCAACTATTTCAGAAGAGAAGTAGGCCGTCCTAGCGAAAAGGAAGTTCTAACCTGCCGCCTCATAGACAGACCTATCAGGCCGCTTTTTCCCGATGAATTCTGTTGCGAGACCCAGGTTATTGCAACGGTTCTTTCAATGGACAAGGAAAACGATTCTGATATTCTTGCCCTCATCGGAGCCTCGGCTGCTCTGAGCATTTCTGAAATACCATTCATGGGCCCAATAGCAGGTGTCAGAGTAGCAAGAATCGGCGGAAAATTTGTTGCAAATCCGACCATAAGCCAGATTTCGGATCCTTCTTGTGATATCAATATTGTTGTGGCCGGATCAAAAAGCGGAATCACAATGGTTGAAGGCGGCGGTCAGATGGTTTCTGAAGCAGAAATGCTCGATGCCATTTATTTCGGACATGATGCAATCAAGCCAATCATAGAGGCCCAGGAAAAGCTCCAGGCTGCGCTTGGCAAAGAAAAGAGAATTTTTGAAGCAAAGCAGCGGGATGAAGCTCTTCTGGCAAAAATAAAAGAAATTGCGTCAGCACCGCTCAGGGTCGCGCTCATGTCTCCTGACAAGTTCAGCCGCAAGGACGCTGTCAGCAAGGTCAAGGCAGAATTGATAGCTGCTCTTGGCGAAGAATATGCAGACCGCAAAGCCGAAGTTTCTGGCATGTATTCAGAGCTTGTCAAAAAAGTCAGCAGGGATATCATACTCACTGATCAAATCAGAGTCGACGGCAGAAAATTTGATGAAGTAAGACCAATCACCTGCGATATTGACATTCTTCCTCGTCCGCACGGCTCGGCTCTCTTCACCAGAGGCGAAACCCAGGTTCTTGGAGTGCTTACCCTCGGATCAGGAAGGGATGCCCAGAAAGTCGAACTTCTCCACGGAGAATCCGAAAAGCAGTTCATGCTTCATTACAACTTCCCTCCGTACTGCGTTGGCGAAGTAAAAAGAGTCGGAGCACCAAGCAGACGTGAATACGGTCACGGTGCTCTTGCGACAAGAGCCATTGAAGCCATTCTTCCTGACAAGGAAAACTTTGATTACACAATCCGTCTTGTATCTGAAGTTACAGAATCAAACGGATCATCTTCCATGGGAACCGTATGCTCCTGCACACTTGCCCTCATGGACGGCGGAGTTCCGATCAAGGCTCCTGTATCAGGCATTGCAATGGGACTTGTAAAGGAAGGCGACAAGATTGCAATCCTTTCTGACATACTTGGAGACGAAGATCATACAGGAGACATGGACTTCAAGGTCTGCGGGACAAGCGAAGGCATCACAGCCCTTCAGATGGACATAAAGATCAACGAGCTTTCCAAGGAAATCATGACCCAGGCCCTTGAACAGGCCAGAAGAGGAAGACTTCATATTCTTGGTAAAATGCTCGAATCTCTTTCTGAATCAAGGGATGAAATATCTCCTCATGCTCCTAAAATACATACAATGCAGATCAATACAGACAAAATCCGCGATATAATCGGAGCGGGTGGCAAGGTAATACGCCAGATCCAGGCAGATACCAATACCCAGATCGAGATAAACGATTCAGGCATTATAAAGATTTCCGCATCAAATGAAGACGACGCTGCCAAGGCCCATAAAATTATCAGCGACATAGCACTCGATCCTGAAGTTGGTGGAATTTACGAAGGTCTCGTTGCAAAGATAACTGACTTCGGAGCTTTTGTCACAATCAAGCCTGGATGCGACGGACTCGTTCATATTTCCGAACTTGCAAAGGAAAGAGTACGCAAGGTAACTGATGTCATCAGCGAAGGCGAGACAATCAGGGTTAAGGTTCTTGAAATCTCAAGGGACGGGAAAATCAGACTGAGCCGCAAGGCCCTTCTGGAAGACACGACGAATGAATAGTCAGTCCTACACAAAAACGACCCTTTCAAACGGGGTCAAGATCCTGAGCATGCATATACCCCATGTCAGATCAGTGGCAATGGGAGTATGGCTTGATACAGGCTCAAGGGACGAATACCCTGAAGAGAACGGCATGGCTCATTTCATTGAGCATATGCTGTTCAAGGGTACGACAACCCGTAGTGCATACGAGATAGCCAAGGCCTTCGACGCAATCGGAGGCCACACCAATGCCTTTACTTCCATGGAAAGCACCTGCTTCCACGCAAAGGCCATTGATACCCATCTTGAAAAAATGTCTGATATTCTGTCAGACATTTTTCTGAATCCTGCTTTTATTCCTGAGGAAATGGAAAATGAACTCCAGGTGGTTCTTCAGGAAATAAGCATGACAGAAGACAATTCTGATGAATATGTTCATCTTCTGTTTGACAGCCATTTCTGGGAAGGCCATCCTTTTTCAAGGAGCATTCTCGGAACACCTGAAATGCTCATGTCCTTCACAAGGGATGATGTTCTTAAATTTTTCAGGCGCAATTACGACCCCCAAAAAGTAATAATTGCGGCGGCTGGGAATATGGAGCACTCAAGAGTGGTTGACCTCGTTGGAAAACGCTTTGAAACCATAAAATCAGGTTTAGGCTTTCCGGACAGAACTCCGCCCGTAATCAGGCCTCATGTCATGGTGCATGAAAAAGATATTGAACAGGCCCATATCTGCATCGGTATGAACGGAATAAATTACACATCACCGGACAGGTTTGCAGCAGGGATCATGAATACAATTCTGGGTGGAAATATGAGCTCCCGTCTTTTCCAGGAAATAAGGGAAAAGCGCGGCCTTGCTTATAATGTTTACTCCTTTAACAGCACAAATACAGATTCAGGATCATTTGGCGTTTATGCCGGAGTCGCTCCTGAGAACGCCCAAAAATCAGTGGCTCTCATAAAAAAAGAGCTGGACAGGCTCATAAAAGAGACTGTCAGCCAGTCTGAATTCGATGCTGCAAGGGAATTCATACGCGGGAACATACTTCTTGCCGAGGAAAATACAGACGGTCAGGTTATGAGAATAGCCCAGAACGAAGCATACTTCGGAAGATTCATATCCGTCGAAGAGGTTTCTGAAAAGCTTGACCAGGTCACAAGGGAAGACATTCAGCGCCTTGCGTCAGAATGTTTCTCTCCTGAAAGCCTCGCTCTGACAGCGCTCGGCCCTGACCTGGACAGAAATAAGCTCAAAGAAGCGCTTTATTCGTAAGTCAGATTAGGACGCATTTTGTCCGTGATCCAACGCCAGGATTTTTGATTTTAGAATTTGAATTTATGATTGATGGAACCAAACCAATGTTTCAAAAAACATCGTTCAAAAATCAGAAATATTAGCATTCGCGGGTCGATTTTTTGTAAAAAAGTTTCACAAAAAAATTGATATTTTGTCTCATTAAGCTTTGATAAAGATATGGTGCCCGGACTATATGGTCTGCGCACCATTTTTTTTGGAACCCGCACAAGGAAAAAGCTGTACAAAAGGCTCTCCTCTTCCTAAAACAGACAAATTGATACAGAAACGTTTTTTTAAAATTAATACCGGAGCATTATGCCAGAAATACCCCTTCTGAAAATTGTAAGACTCAGACCTGACCAGGACGCTGATATTCCCATACCAAGATATATGACTCCCGGTTCTGCGGGCATGGATCTCTGCGCGGCTGTAAACGAAGATACGGTCATTGAGCCAGGAGACATTTTTCTTGTTCCCACAGGTTTTGCCATGGCCATTCCTCAAGGTTATGAAGGTGAAATAAGGCCAAGAAGCGGACTTGCCGTAAAATTCGGAATAACCCTGATTAATTCACCAGGAACTGTTGATGCAGACTATCGTGAAGAAGTTAAGGTGGCCATAATAAACCTTGGGAAGGCCCCGTTCGTGCTTAAAAGAGGCGATCGTGTGGCCCAGATGCTGATCAAGAAGGTTTATCAGGTGACAATTGATGAAGTTGAAAAGCTTTCAAAAACAGAAAGAACCGGCGGGTTCGGACATACCGGGATATAACGGAAAATAAATCAATGCCTGATCCAGTGACATTTAACAATTACAAATCCACAGAACATATTTACGATGAATCCGGCAGCATTGATCAAGAGATGTCAGTATGTGTCCTTGCCAGCGGCAGCAAGGGTAATTCCACATATGTTTCATCAGGCAAATATTCTATCCTTATCGATGCGGGTCTTTCGGGCATAGAGCTTGAAAAAAGAATGGCCTCCAAGAATCTGCCGACCTCAAATCTGAAGGCTATACTCATAACCCACGAACACACTGACCATGTCCAGGCCGCGTTCGTATTATCAAAAAGATATAAAATTCCTGTTTACGCCTCAAGGGCGACAATGGCCGCAATCGGTGACAAAAAAAAATCATTCCATGAAATCCGGGAATTTGTATGCGGCAATGCATTCAGAATAAACGGAATGGAAATCCAACCATTCAGTATATCCCACGACGCTGTAGATCCGGCAGGATTCACTGTTTCATCCGGTTTAAAAAAAATGGGTATTGCAACCGATCTTGGAATCGCCACATCCCTTGTCAAAACAAGACTCATGAACTGCGGTCTCGTAATGATCGAGGCAAACCATGATCCGGTAATGCTTGCATCCGGCCCATATCCGTGGACACTCAAGCAGAGAGTGAGAAGCAGGGTCGGGCATCTGTCAAACCAGGAAGCCAAAGAACTCGTCACCCAGATTATCCATCCAGGACTCAGACAGGTAATAATCGGCCATGTAAGCGAAAAAAACAACACCCGTGAAATGGCCCTCGGAACCGTATCTGAAGCGATAAGAGGCAGACGCGTAGGGATAACGGTCGCTGATCAGACATCAGCTTCTGAAGTTTATAAGATCTGACAGCCCTGCCCCCATTGTCTCCCCAAATATAACAGTTAATGTGACATCCATGCCACTTGACAGTGAATTTCCCAGACACAATTTAATCAATAGCATGAAAAAAATCTCCATAATCATGATAGAGTCTTTTCAAATTATAAATTCTTGAGCATTTATCAATGGTGTAATAAAAAAGGGGATGGGCTGCTTTTGTCCCTGACTTTCTTGCAGCATTGGCAATCAGCAAAAACCTTAAATGATCCTTGGCGTTAATAGATGAAGAAGCTCAATTTCAATACATGGATGCTCGTAAGAACAATACCACCGAAAGATCTTCTTTCAATACTGATGCATATCTCGGATACGAGTGCGGCTGTCATAATAATGAACATGACAGTCGAAGGCGCTGCGGGACTCATGAAGATAATCAAGCCTGAAAAGCGCGAGAAGATCCTGTCAATCCTCATCGATCTTGAAAGCATAACCGAAACCGCTCTAAACCAGATCCTTGATAAGGTAGAAGAAGAAATTGTCAGGTCACTAGAGGTCAGATATAAGGATTTCAACCCAAAAAAACATCTGGCAGAGATGATATGCATCTCGGATACAAAAGAAAGATCCCATATGATGTCTGCCATCAAGGAAAAAAAGAAAACCTATTTCAGCATTCTTGAAAAGGAAATCAAGGCCTACAAAGAAAAGCACGGAGTCTATTTTTTCGAGGACATCATGGGCATAAGGGATATGGACATAAGCTCCAGAATTTTCAGGGTTGATATAGGAATCATAGCTATGGCCCTCCTTGATTCAACCGATGCCATAAAAAACAAGATATTCTCGAATATACCCTCAAGATTCAGGGAAATAATAGAAGAAGATATGAAATTCGCATCAGGAGCAGATCCCGAAGAAATTGACGAGGCCCAGCAAACTCTTGTTGAAGCTCTTATCAGACCTTAAAGCGAATGAACACCAATCAAACTTTGGCATCTTGACGGCCTTGAATGATGAGCCCTCGCAAAATATCAAAATGGCATAATGCCATGCCGGATCTGGTTTAATCTGTTGTGCCCCGGTGTCAGACCGCCCACAACAGATTCATACTTCCGGCATTAGAGGAAATATTTAAAACGGCTTTTTGCGGGCGTGTCAAACAGCAAGGGGGCATATGAGGCATCAATTCGAAAGAGCCAGAATATTCTGTGTAATTTTCATACCCATATTATTCATGTGGGGAATAATGCTTTTCGGCGCTTTTAACGAAAGAGAAAGGGTGCTTGATTCCAGCTCCCGCATAATAGAGCAGCTGCTATCCCTTCTTGAAGAGCAGATAAAGGGATTGTTCAAAACAATCGAACTTTCTCTTTATTCATCGGAAAGATGGATTTCAACCCATCCCTACGCAAATCCGGCCACATCGGCAGAATTCATAAATCTTGTCGACGGATTCAGAAGACTCTCTGACAATAAAGTGGATATCACAATAATCTCTCCATCAGGTGACCTTCAAATCATAGCCCAAAGCAGTGAGCGGGCCAGGGTCAATGTTTCTGACCATGAATACTTCAAGGCCCAGTTTAGTGAGGCTACAAGAGGTTTCTATGTTGGCTCTCCGGTTAAAAGCAAAATCACAAATGAATGGCTTTTACCAGTATCCATTCCTGTAAATTCGGCGTCAAAATATGCTGGCGTGATTCTTGCTACAATCGAATTAAAAAAGATAATCGAACTGCTCGAAAAGTCACGGATAAAGCCTAAGGGCACAATAGCCATACTGTCACCTGAGGGCCTCATCAATGTGAGGGTTCCGTTTAATGAAAAAATGATTGGCAAGCCAATTCTGGAAAAATCTGAACTTTATAAGCATAGGAACAAGGACATGGAAACATTCCTGACCGATGGCAATATCACAGACGGAGTTACCAGAATGGTGAGCTTTTCAAAGCTAAAGGATTTCCCCATAATCGTTTCGGTTTCGTCCGCAATGGACGATATCCTCGAAACATGGAAAAAGCTGACCATTGCAATCATAGGCCTTGGCACAGGCGTTACTTTTTTTGTGGTTTTCTTTTGGTTCCAGCTGCTTGATGCAATCAGATCAAGGGAAGAAGCCCAGACAAAGCTTGAGTATCAGGCTAAAATTGATGTTTTGACCGGGCTTCGTAACAGACGAGCCTTTCTCGAAAAACTCGGTTCTGAAATCGAAAGATCGAATAGATATTCAAGACCCCTTTCACTGCTCATGATTGATCTGGATTATTTCAAAAAGATTAACGACAGATTTGGCCACAGCGCAGGCGATGAAGTCCTCAAATCACTTGGAAAGCTCTTCTGCGACACAATAAGGGGCGTTGATATTGCAGGCAGAATAGGAGGCGAGGAATTCTGCATTCTTCTGCCAGAGTCTGATATTAAATCAGCGACCGACGTGGCGGAAAGGATAAGGAGCAAATTTGAAAAGCTCAAGATAATCTCTGGAACAAATGAAATCAGGGCAACGCTGAGCATCGGCGTATCAAGGCTTATGGAATCGGATAAAGCGCCAGAAACCATTATGGATAGAGCCGACAAAGCGCTTTATCTGGCAAAGGACAAGGGCCGCAACAGGGTTGAGGCGTCTTTCTGAAGCAATAGATACGAATCGCCTTGGAATACATGATATTTAAAAAATAAATTTTCCCCAAAATATTCGCAAAGGGACACATGAAAATCAAATTCAGAAGAACCAGGGCAGGCATATTTGGCATAATATCCTTACTCGTTTGTTTCATGTGGGGCATGGTCTTTTTCTGGTCTTTCTCAGAACGTGAAAGGATTCTTGACGCAGACGCCAAAATCCTCGGTCAGCTCAGATCAGCATTAGATGAGCAGACAACTGGTCTGTTCAGGATTATAGAGCTTTCTCTCCAGGCTTCCGAAAGGTGGATTGCGGATCATCCTGACTCAGACCCAGCCAGCGCTGAGGAATTCATAGGTCTTGTGGACGGATTCAGAAAGCTTTCGGACAATCTTGTGGATATAAGGATAGTCTCTCCTTCAGGAGGGCTTCATTATATTCCGAAACAGTCCGAATACGAGCTGGCAAATGTTTCTGACCGCGAATATTTCAAAGTCCAGCTGGATGACTCCACAAAAGGATTTTATATATCCCAGCCACTGAAAAGCAGGGTCACCAATAAATGGCTGGTGCCTATATCTATACCTGTTAATGCCAAGTCAAAATACGTAGCAGTGATTTTCGCAGCAATAGAACTTGACAGGATTGCAGAACTTCACGAAAATTCCAGAATCAAGCCAAACGGGACAATAACAATACTCTCAAATAAGGGGCAGATTATTGCACGAGCCCCGTTTAACGAAAAAATCATTGGCAAATCTATCTTGAGTTATTCTGAGTTCAGCACTCATATGCAAAAAGAAAGCGGGACTTTTCTGACTGATGGCAGCGCTACGGACGGCGTGACCAGATTAGTGAGTTTTTCAAGGCTAAAGAGTTATCCCCTTGTCATTGCGGTTTCTTCTGCGATGAAAGATGTTCTTGCGCCATGGAAAAAGCAGACCATGACGATCATTGGCCTTTGTTTCTGGGTTACGGTTTTTGTGGCTTTTCTCTGGTACCATCTGCTGGCTTCAATAAAATACAGTGAAGAGGCCCAAGCAAAGCTCGAGTTTCAGGCAAAGATTGACGCATTGACAGGTCTTCTTAACAGAAGGGCCTTTCTTGAGGAACTAAACACAGAAATTGAAAGATCCCACCGTTATTCAAGATCCCTTTCGCTATTAATGATTGATGTTGACTACTTCAAAAAGGTCAACGACAAATATGGACATAGCGCAGGAGATGAAGTTCTAAGATCAATGGGAAAGCTTTTCAAAGACACTATCAGAAATATGGATATTGCCGGAAGGATAGGCGGAGAAGAATTCTGCGTTATTTTACCTGAGACAGACATAACATCAGCGAATGACGCGGCTGAACGAATCAGGAGCAGATGTGAAGATATCAGGATAACCGCAGGTTCAAATGAAATAAAGGCAACTCTCAGCATAGGAATATCAGGGCTTATGGAATCAGACATAACCCCTGAATCTATTATGGAAAGGGCTGACAAGGCACTTTATCTGGCCAAGGATAACGGCCGCAACAGAATTGAAACCATCATTGAAAATTGATGAACTTGCAAAAAAACCCAAAAGGCGTTGACTTCATGCCGGGCCTGATCCGGCATCCTGTATTTACAGACACTTCGGGACCTTTTATTCGATTAAAGAACTCTGATTAATCCTCCGTGAGAAAAAGCACAAATTGTCAAGCAGTCCATATTATTATCCATTATATATCTCCTCATGAAGGGAGATAGCATGAATGAAAGAACCAGACAGGATTACGAAGAACGCATTCTGAGGGTGCAGATGCATATTCAAAAGCATCTCGACAGACAGCTCGGGACTAAAGAACTTGCAGGTGTTGCTTGCTTTTCACCGTGGCATTTCAACAGGATTTTCAGGGCCATGACAGGAGAGTCGCTCATGGATTACACAAGGAGGCTCAAGCTTGAGCGCGCTGCCTGGGATCTGAAATACACCTCAAGGCCAGTCACAGATATAGCTTTTGATGCTGGCTATGAAAATCATGAATCGTTTTCCCGTGCGTTCAAGAAAATTTTCCTTATGTCTCCAATGGATTACAGGAAATCTGGCACAAGCATCGGGTTATCTCCTGAAAAGACTATTTATTCAGAAGTCACAATAAAAAATTATGGAGAGACTAAAATGGACGTAAGAATTGAAAACCTTGAAGAAATAACTGTGGCATCTGTACGCCATACTGGAAGCTATTTTGAATGCCATACAGCTTGGCAGAAACTATGCAGCAATGACTCGGTTATGAAAAATGCCGTTATGCCACATCTTTGCGTTGGTATTGGCTACGATGATCCTGACATAACAGAAAAGGACAAAATTCGTTATGACGCCTGCATCAAAGTAAATGACAATTACATTCCGGAAAATGGGGTAATAAAACAAAAAATCATGGGCGGGGAATTTGCGGTTCTTACCCACAAAGGAAGTTATGACGGATTGCATGACTGTTACCGCTGGCTTTACGGAGAATGGCTTCCTTCAAGCGGCTATGAACCAGGACTTGCGCCTTCCCTGGAAATATACAGAAACAGCCCAGAAACAACTCCTGCCGAAGAGCTTGTAACTGATATCTGCATTCCTATTCATAAATAATCGACATTTTACGAAAGTCCCGCTGATTTCTGCGGGGCCTTTATTTATACTCATCAATGTCACAGCCTGAACATTTGAAATGAGTCAGGCAGTTTAAATGCCTGCCTGTTGTTGCATTATTACTGGAAAACTCTTTTGAAAAAGGGTTTTCCAGACCTTTCCCAAAACTTTTATATTTTTTTATTAAGAGTTGAGAACATATGTTTTTTCACGCAAAAGAATCCATAACCGAAAAGTTTTTGCCAAGCTTTTTTCAAAAAGCGGCCTTTGACCTTTCATCTAACTGAAGAGTTCCATTTATGATGATGTGAAGTATATTCTGGTATTTAAACCTGAAAACGCAAAGCACGGTAACGAGTCAAGCCATAAATCAAATCACAGCTTCCATCCCCAAAACTTGAGATATCCGGCAAAGTCACGCATATCTGATTCATTTCTGTTCCAGGGTTTCAAGCTCGTATAAAAGGGATTCCCATACTCATCGGGCGGTGAGTAAATTTTGTCCGAACCGACAAAAAGATCAAGGCTGATGAGACTCATGAACATCATCTCAAGGGGTTTTACAGTCCCTTTTACATGGCCTTTCATTAAGCCGTCCTTATGGAAAAAATTCACGGTTTTGCCTTCGCCTGCCGAGATCTTTTCAAGTTCGGACATATCATGCTTCTTCATTTCAAATCTGGGACGTTCATCCGAGGCATTCAAATTCTCTTTTGCCAAAGGCCTTATATCCATGACCCTGTGCACATCAGGCCTTATTTTCAGAAGAATGGAGGATGAATCAGAATTGGAAAGATCTATCATTCCGGGAAGGGTTTCCCCATATAAATCAAAAGATTCTTTATTCCAGCCATCAGGATACGCGCTTTCCTGGAGATAGTTTGTCGGAATTATGGCATTGTAGCACCCGCATGTATGCACTGTGGTGACAAGAACAGCCTTGTTTGAAGAATCCATGGTGACAATCACAAGAAGGCCAACATTGTTTCCGGCTGTAAGATGGAAATATGGCACTCTGGGAAAGTGAACCCTGTAAATTCTATTTGTATAGCTTCCATTTTCTGTTTTGAATTTCTGGGTCTGGGTGAAAACAGACGGCTTTGTTATATCTATGATGATTTCCTCGTCACCTCCATCAAGAATTACGGCTGATGGAGTTCCGATCCTGTTGAGATCTTTTTCATAACCCTGAATTTCAAAAACAGGGGAGAATTCAGATTTTTCATCTGACATTGAATATATGGCAGATATGGATTTTGAGTCTTTTTGAAGACCAGAACATCCGGTAAGTCCGCAAAAAAGAAAAAAACTCAAAAATATGAAGACAATGCATTTATTCAAAAAAATCAGCCGATGAATCTGCTGTTTTAATATCATTATGAGTATTACCTTTCAAAATATGAACATAAGTTTTTTGCTGAGCTTTTTCCAAAAAAGCGGCCCGACGGCACATGATTTTCAATTTATGATTTTTGAAATATTGGTCTGATTACATCAATCATAAATCAAAAATTATGACGTCTGATTACGAGCAAAGGGCGCTCTAATCAGACCTGCGAATCCAAATCACTTTTTCTCAGGAGGTGCTTCTTTTGCGTCCTGGGGCTTTTTTTCAGTCTCGGGACGGACAGTTTTCGTGCCATTTTTTGCGGCAATCACCTCGCTTATGGTAGCAGCCTTTTCACTGTTTACATAAGACATGATCTTACCTGCAACATCGCCATTCATTCTGAGAATCACTTTTTTGGCTACATCGTTATCGAGTTTGTCAAACAGGGCAGCGGCGCTTTTGGGTTTCATGGCGGAATATGTTTTAACAAGCTGCTTGAGCCTTGTTTCTTCTTCGGCTTTTTCAGCCGCGTCCTTTGCAATCTCTTCGGCTGATTTTTTGGAATCCAGATTCTTTATAGATCCTTCTGTTTCCTGACGAATCTTGGTAAGCTCATCAACTTTTTCATCTATTTCTTCTTTCAGGGTCTCAAGACGTTTTCTTTCTGAATTGATTCTTTCTTCTTCTGCCGCAAGTGCTTTTTTCTTATCCTCTATTGCCTTGAGCATTGCAGAAACTTCTTCCTCTGACGGACCTTTTGGAGCCTCTTCTGCTTTGGCAGCCTCGCCCTCGGCCTTTTTTTCACCTTCAGCGGCTTTTTCTTCGCCTTCCTTGCCTTTTTCTTCAGCCGGTTTTTCGTCCTTATCCGCTTTTTTTTCTTCCTTTTTGGCCTCTGCCTTATCTTCTTTTTTTTCAGCGGGCTTTTCTTCTTTCTTTGCCTCGGCAAAAACCGGGGAAACAGAAATAGAATTCTTCTCTGTTCCAGGCGGAGAAAAATAAAAAACCATGAACAAAACCAATGAAAACAGTATGATTGAATATTTCATTTCAGGTTTTCCCTCGCTTTTCTGACCATGATTATCTCATCCGCAATTTTTTGCTGGCTCGATGCCATTTCTTCAAGGTATTCAGTCCTCTTTTTCTGTTTAAGATTCTCAATGGCTTTTTTATCAACCGATCTTTTTGCAAGAGCCTGCTGTTTTTCCCTCACGACCTTCATTAGTCTGATTCTTCTGTCTTCTTCACTGAGAATCATTGCATCCAGGGAGTCGATGAAAGAAGTGTGAAGCCTGTACTGGTCTGATGAAATACCCTTTGCCATTTCCCTGTCCATTTCAACCATGGCGTTGATCTTGTCATTTTCCAGTTTTTTTATCTGTTCCTCACAGTCTGAGAGATTTTTCAAAGCTTCGGCAAGTTCCTGCTTTGCCTTCTGCTCCATGAAGGTACGATATTTTAAAAGAGGCTCAAGACTGAATCTGAATTTTTTCATAAAACATCATCCTTGATGGACTTGCAAAAAGTCAAATAAAGCATCAGCGTTATGCCGGACTTGATAAAACATCCAGTAATTTCAATTATTTCTGGATTCAGGCCTGCGCCGCAATGACTTTAATCGGACTTTTTACGACCTTGTAATCCTTAGTTCTTGAAGATATTCTTCAATTCAGCCACGCCCATCTCAATGGACATTTTCTTGTCAACAGACTGTCTCAGAAAAGCATTTATTTTAGGCATTACCTTTCTGGCATAGTCGATTCTGCTGTCAGAACCTTCCACATAAGCTCCGATATTGATCATATCCTCGACCTCCCGGTATGCGGCCATCAGATCTATGGCCTTCTGCCTCATTTTAAGATGCTCCGGCTCAGTCACATCCCTGATTACACGGCTTACGCTTTCAAGAACCTCTATTGCAGGATAATGACCTTTGTTGGCAAGACGTCTGGACAATACAATATGACCGTCAACTATAGAACGCACGGTATCTCCGACAGGGTCATTGAGATCGTCACCTTCCACAAGAACCGTATATATTCCGGTGATACTTCCCTTGCCTGCAACTGCGCCGGCCCTTTCAAGCAGAATAGGAATCTGCACGAAAAAAGAAGGCGTGTAGCCTCGACTGGTCGGGGGCTCACCAGCAGCTAGGCCTACGTCTCTCGAAGACATGGCAAAACGGGTGATGGAGTCCATGATCAAAAGCACGTCTTTGCCCTGATCCCGGAAATATTCCGCAATTGTGGTGGCAAGATAAGCTCCCCTCATTCTTACCAGGGGCGGAGTGTCGGAAGTGGCCGCGATCACGACAGAATTTTTTAATCCGTCAGGGCCAAGATTGCTTTCAACAAAATCCTTAACCTCCCTGCCTCGCTCACCAATGAGTGCTATTACTGAAACATTGGCTGTCGTATGCTTGGCCATCATGCCCATGAGCATGCTTTTACCAACTCCTGAACCAGCCATGATGGCTATTCTTTGGCCTCTTCCAAGAGGGATCATGACATTAATGGCTGCCACGCCGACATCAAGGGGCTCGTGAATCTGGCGTCTTTCAAGTGGATTGATGGGATTGCCGTAAAGGGGGTATTCAGCCTCGGGTTTTATTGGCCCAAGCCCGTCCAGGGGTTCACCCATTCCGCTCACGACTCTTCCAAGAAAAGCGTCGCCAACAAAAGCCCTGGGGCTCTTGTCCATGAGTGTGACCTTACTGCCAGCCCTTATTCCCCTTGTTTCTCCATATGGCATGAGAAGAACACGGCTGCCTCTGAATCCGACAACCTCTGCCATCATTTCATGGCCGTCATCCTTTGTAATTCTGCAAAGACTGCCGATCCCCATACCCAGGCCATCAGCCTCTGCAATAAGTCCGATGACATTTACAATCCTGCCCTCTATTTCTCCAAGCCTGCAGGAATCAATGGCATCGAAGTATTTTTCCCAGTGAATCTCATGTATATGGGGGTCGGTCATTAAAAGCCTTATTGATTTTTGCGGCTCTGTCTTATTTTCAGTTATGAGTGCCTTCGGCGAGTCGCTTTTTGAAAAAAGCTCCGCAAAAATTTTATGATTATGTCAGATGCCTGGAAAACAATACTTCCGTTATTCTTGTAAGTCATTATTTTCAGGGCAGACAATCAAACTGAAAATACTGCATAGCCATCTTGAATTTTTTAATGCTGATTTTTGATTTTAGAAGTATGAATATTGATTATTAATGCCAACCGCAAAAATCACCAATCAAGAATCTAAAAACAACCATCTTTATATTATTACAGATTCATTCCATCAGCTGAGTTCAATTATCTTCTTTTTTATGCTTTCAAGTCTTTTTTCAAGATTCATATCAACAGTTCCTGCCGCACATTCTATCTGGCATCCGCCTTTTTTGACTCCTGGATCAGCAATCACGGTCACCTGCTTGAGAGAAGAAATTTCCCTGAAAAAATCATCTTTGACATGCTCTATGAATTCGTAATCTTCGGTATTGATTCTGACCGTAACGTCCTCTGGCTCGGGAATAAGCGAAAAGGCTTCCATTACAGCACGCTTGACTATCAGATGATCTATGGAAAGAAGACCATACACAATTTTTTCAACTGCACGGCATATAAGACTTATTATGAATGCCTCATTCTTTTTAATAAGAACGGAATATGCCGAATTCATATCAGATAAGAGGGATTCTATACTTTCAGCCTGGCTGGCTGCTATTTTCAAACCATTGTCATGACCTGTTGCCTCACCCTTTGCAAAGCCGTCTTTTTCCCCCTTGCTGAATCCGTCTTTTTCTCCTTTGGAAAACCCGTCCGCATAGCCCTGATCAAAGCCTTCTTTTCTGGCCACTTCCCTTATAGCGTTCAGCTCTTCTTCGGAAATCCTCGGTATTTCAGGTTCCTCAACATGATCGGATACATTTTCAGCAGGATCTTCTTCAAAGAGATCTTCGGTCATTTCCGTAACCTTTACGGAATCACCATCTTTAGAAACAAAAGGAACAAAGGAATCGACCTGTTTTTTCTTCTTCTTGCCCTCTTGGCTGAAAAGGGCGCTGAAATCCGATTCCTCCCTTTGGGGAGAGGATATATCCTCGAAATGATCGGAAGCATCTACTGACATGGGCTTCCAATCATCATCAGGCCTGTTTTTATTATCAGACGAAGACATCGCCCTTTCCTTTGCCTCCAAGTGTGATGGTACCTTCTGACTCAAGCTCCTTGGCCGCTCTTACAACTTCAGACTGAGCGCCTTCAACATCTGAAAGCTTTACAGGCCCCATAATCTCAAGGTCTTCCATGAGCATTTCAGCCGCGCGTGCAGAGAGGTTTCCAAGAATCTTTTTCTTCATTTCATCACTTGCCGTCTTTAACGCAATGGTAAGCTGGCTGCCTTCAACTTTCTTCAGAATCTCGCGCATAGCCTTGTCATCTACATTGAGCAGATCTTCAAATACGAACATCATGCCTTTAATGTCTTCAGCCATATCCGGATTTTCTTCTTCTATGGTTTCCATGACAAGCTCTTCGGTTTCCTTATTAACTCCGTTCAATATATCAACAAGAACCTGAAGACCGCCGCCTTTACTTCCCTTGCCTGCCACACCGCTGAATTCAGCCCTCAAAGCGTCATCCACATCTCTTATTATGTCCTCAGGAATCTGACCAAGTTTTGCAATACGCAGAGCTATGTCACCCTTTCTTTCATCAGGCAGACCAATCATGACCTCAGCAGATATTTCAGGAGGCAGATGGGCCAGAACCATGGCGACAGTCTGGGGATGCTCCGCGCCCAGATATGATGACATTGTGGATGTATTGACCTTCCAGCTCCAGTCGAACGGGACATCCCTCTTACCTTCCTCCACTTCTTTGATGAAAATGTCAGCCCGCTCCTTTTCCAGCGCCTTGCCAAGAACATTTTTTATGAAGGTGTCTCCCTGAACCATGATCGGCACATCACCTTCGTATTGCTCTATGAATTCTTCCATGACTTTAGCCACCACGGCAGGTTCTATCTTTTCCAGGGTGGCCATGGCAGTGGCGGCCTTTCTGATCTCACGATCAGACATTCGCTTGAAAACATTGGCGGCATAATCCTCTCCCATCGCAATCAAAAAGATTGCCGCCTTCTGTTGACCTGTAAGTCCGCCTTTTTCTTCATCTGTCATGATTGCGCCGCCTCGTTTAGCCAGCCCCTGATTATGCTGGCTGTTCTGTCATGATCCCTGAGAGCCAGTTCATAAGCCCTTTCCTTGGCCTCAATTTCCTCGGGCTTGGGCAGATGAATGGTGTCTTCCTCAATTTCTGATATAAGTCTTGTCTCTTCCTCACCAGGAGGAAGCGCCGGCTCCTGAACCACAGTCTTGACTTCTTTGATGGTCTTTGCCACCGGTCGTACAATGAATATGAATATTGCCAGTATAAGAAGGATATTTGCAATTATATTTCCATAATCCTTCCTCATTTTTCCTATGTCAAACCTTGTATCAGGAGCAACTTCGTCAACACTTGAGAAAGGAAGGGACTCTACTGAAATCTGGTCGCCTCTGTCTTCGTTGAAACCCATGGATTTTTTCACAATAGCCATGAACTGATCCATTTCCTGCTGGGATCTTGGAACAAACTTCTTTACTATGAAGCCTTTATCATCCTTTGCATCTTCATACTTGCCATCAAGAACAGCAGCAACTGAAAGTCTTGTTACCTGGCCAATGGGCTTAACGGTTTTTCTAAGGGTCTTTGTTATATCATAGTTTACCGTATCATCGGTCTTCTGATTTTTTTCATTATATGGAGTACCACCTGCAACCTGTTCTTCAGGAGGAACTACAGGATTAACGCTTGAAACATCTGCGGGATTCTTGCCCTGCTTGTCCGCAGCCTCCCCGATATTATGCCTGCTTCTTGCAACCTGTCCTTCCGGATCAAAGATTTCTTCCTGCTCGTCTATCTGGGCAAAATTCATCTCTGTAGTAACACGAACAATAGCTTTATTCTTGCCTATAATATGTTCAAGCATTGACTGTATGCTTGCGGAAAGCTCTTCTTCAACCGAGGTTTTGTATTTCTGGCGTTTGGCAACAATATCGCCTCCATCTTCATCTTCCTGCTTATGCTTGAACAAAACCTTACCGGTTGTGTCAACCACAGAAATTCTTTCAGGCGCAAGATCTGAAATCGAACTTGACACAAGATAAACCACTGCATTGACCTTTTCCTTTGGCAGATCTTTTTTAAGCTTAAGCATGATTGATGCTGTCGGAGGTTTTTTATCTTCTATGAAAACAGAATCCTTGGGCATTACAATCATTACCCTGGCGTCTTCAACTTCATCAAATTCTTTTATGGTTCGTGCAAGCTCACCCTGAAGAGCACGCTGATAATTCAGATTCTGCACAAACTCAGTGGCGCCAAAATCAGTCTTGTCAAAAATCTCAAAGCCTGCTCCCCCACCCTTTGGAAGCCCCAGACCAGCCATTCCCAGTCTTGTTTCATAGACTTTCTCCTCAGGTATTTTGATGGTCGAGCCGCCGCCTTCGAGCTGATATGGCACCCGCTGTTCCTTGAGTTTGGTTAAAATCTGGGAAGCATCTTCGGACGAAAGATTGGTATAAAGAGTATTATACTGCACGCGGTTGGCCCATATGAAAAGCGCGGCAAAACCGGCAATCATTATAGCTGTGGCCGCCCCTATGAAAATTTTTCTCGATAGAGGCATATTTCTGTAGATATTAAGAATCTGTTCAAGGATAGGATTCATGGTGCCAACCTAATTTAAAGTTGATGGTCTCGCAAAAAGTCAAAAAAGGCGTCGGCATTATGCCGGACTTGATCCGGTACCCAGTGTTTTCAGCTACTTCTGGATTCCGGCATACGCCGGAATGACGGGAACCGAACTTTTTGCGACCTTGTCAAAGTTTATGCAAGGATATTGATCAGGATCATTTTATTAACGGCCTTAAATTTTAACAGCAAAATCAGAACTGCATACGCATTATCTCGCGGTATGCCTCAACTGTCTTGCCCCTTACCTGGAGCATATACCTGAGCGATACATCCGCTTCCTGAACCGCCATCATGCCTTCATGGATTCCCATTTTTCCCTGTACAACCTGTTCAGAGGCAGTATCTGCAACCACCTGACGATTATTGACATCACTCATGGCACTCTTTAATCTATCCATGAAATTTATTCCTTCGCCCTGGGATGGTGCTGGAGTGCTTTTGTTAAGCTGGTTCATCAGCTGCGGAGCCGAACCGAATATTGGTCTGATTGTATTCATGATAAACCTCCCGGTTATTTGCCTATTTCAAGGGCTTTAAGAATCATACTCTTGCTGTTGTTGAGGGCTGAAACGTTCGCGTCATAAGCTCTTCTTGCCACCATCATGTCAGAAATCTCTGTGATATGATCCACATTAGGCATGGCCACGTAACCTGTTACTGGATCAGAGTCAGGATGGCTCGGATTGTATACAAGCCTGAAATCTTCCTGGGAGCGGACAATCTGCTTCACTTCAACCCCCGTGTGAGCCTTGCCTGCTTCTTCAAGCTTCTTGCCGAAATCATCTTTTACGGGAGTTGATCCGAAGACAACCATTTTTCTCCTGTATGGCCCGCCTTCCGGGGTTCTTGTGGTATCGACATTCGCAATGTTCTCGGAGATGACATTCATTTTAGTGCGCTGGGCAGTAAGGCCCCCAGCGCTTATTCTCATAGAAGTATAAAAATCCATTATCTGCCTCCCTCACTTATAGCGTGCTTCAACAGAGTTATCTTTCTCATCATCATTTCGGCAGTGGTTCTGTAATTGATATTGTTTTCAACAAGACTCTCCATCTCCCTGTCCAGATCGACTGAATCAAGATGATAGATATTGGCCATGTCGAATCTTTCTCCATTCATGTCAGGAGGAGCGGTTTCAGGAGTGATGTGCTTGGGATGTGTCACTGCCATTTCTTTTTTGGGCTCTGCCATCAAAGCCTCAAGAGTGGATTTGAAATCGAGGTCACTTGGCTTGTAACCGATGGTATCTATATTGGCAATATTGGAAGTGATGAGATTATGACGCCTGGACGAAACATTAAGGGCGTTGCCCAGAAAATTGTATGTATTGTCAAATATTTTTAAACCAGACATGGTAAACTCCTTTTCAGTATTGTTCTTCTCATTGATAATACTAAAAAGCAATTTTCATGCCTAACATGAAGCAAGTTAAATATCCGGGATATCCCCAAACTCTTCCCGATACTCATTAAGCTTGTTTCGAAGCGTTCTGACGCTGATCCCAAGCAGCTTGGCAGCGTGGGTTCTGTTGCCCTGGGTCTTTTCAAGCGTATGGAAAATCATCTGTCTTTCAACGTCGCGCAGGGGAGCAGAATAAAAATCTTCGGGTATGGAAAAACTGACTGCCTGCTGGTCACCAGTCTTTACAATCTCTTTGAATTCATCATCTTCATCATCTTCCATCATGAGGTCAACCGGCTTTATAAGCTCGGCTTTTGCAAGAAGAACAGCTCTGTGCATCATGTTTTCAAGCTCACGGACATTTCCGGGAAACTCATATGCACAGATCCTTGAAAGAGCGGCATCCGTCAAACCTTTGACACGGCGACCGTCAATAAGACTATACTTCTGGATAAAAAACTCGGCAAGGAAGGGTATATCCCCGGCTCTTTTCCTGAGTGACGGGATATTCAAAGGAATTGTGCTTAATCTGTAGAAAAGGTCGTCCCTGAAAGAGCCTGAGTCCACAGAAGCCCTTATATCCCGATTTGTGGTTGCAATTATTCTAACATCCACAGGAACCGGCGCAATACCGCCTATCCTGTCAATCTCCCTCTCCTGTATTACCCTGAGAAGCTTTGACTGGAGATGGGGCTGCATTTCAGTTATTTCGTCAAGCAGGATGGTTCCGCCGCTGGCAATTTCAAATTTGCCCGGTTTTCTTGCTGCAGCTCCTGTGAAAGCGCCTTTCTCATAACCAAAAAGCTCGCTTTCAAGAAGCGACTCAGGAAGAGCTGCGCAGTTCACCGCAACAAAGGCCTTTTTTCTTCTGCTGCTTTTGTCATGGATATATCTGGCAAATACTTCTTTACCAGTGCCGCTTTCACCGTTAATAAGCACTGAAGCGGTGCTGTCTGCTACCTGATCAACAAGGGCAATGAGTTTTTCCATTCCCTTGTCTCTGGTTATTATCTCGATTTTTTTAGAAGGTCTCTGCGGCTCTGATCCGTCCAGCTTATCAATTTTCTGTTCAAGAACCAGATCAAGTACAGCCTTTATGCTGTCCCTCTGAACCGGCTTTGCCAGAAAATCCATTGCGCCTGCTTTTATAAGGGCAACAGCTGTTTCAACGGATGGAGTATTTGATGTTATTACGGTTCTTGGGGCTGAATCCATAACTGATATAGCATCGAGAAAGATATGGGTCTGGAGGCCGAGTGTCTCATAGCTTAAAATAACAAGGCAGAAATTCCCGGTTCTGACTTTTTCCAGAGCCTCTGAAACATCAGAAGCAAAAGAAGGATAAGCGCCAATATCTTCCAGATAACGGAGAATCAGGCTTCTTTCTTTATGATTGTCTTCAACTATGAGAATTTCTACTCTGGACATGATGGCATTAAATATCAAAAATCGAAAAAAACATGAATACCCCAAAAAAACATTGAGGAGTGGCGGCCGCTGTAGCTTAAGATCTAAAGTTATTAACAGGAAACTGAAATAAACTCAAATATCTATATTTATATTATCATTTTTATACGCCTGATGAACAATCCGTATGAAAAAACAGCAAAAAGTCGGTTTTTTGTCATACCTGCTCAGGCATCTTTGTATTTTCAGATACTTCTGAATTCCGGTCTGCGCAGGAATGACGGTAATCAGACTTTCTGAGGGCCGATCATCAGTTAATTAGCCTGGGACGCCAGTTTTTTTTCAGGGCTTTTAAGCTTATCGAAAAAAATGAGCTGCTCGAGCCTTTCCTTGGCAAGCTTTGCCCAGAAATCGTTTTCTCCCTCTGAAATGCTTTTGAATATTTCAGACGCCTCTTTTGTCTTGGTCAGACGCTCGTAAGTATCTGCGAGTAAAAAGGAAATTTCTTCAAAATTATCTCCCTCTTTTTTCAGAGCAAGGGCACGCTCAAAAGCTCCTGATGCTGCAAGATAATTTTCTTTTTTTGCCTCGGCCTCTCCCCGCTTTTTTAAAATTTTCAAAAGCAAGTCCCTGTCCGGTGACGCATTATTCGCCCTTAAAAGATCCTCGGCCTTGGCCATAAGAGACGCCACCGCATCGGTATCTTTCCGGCTCTCAAATATTGGGGCCTGATCAAGCAGTATTTCGGCTTTCTGATCCGGTTTTTCACTTTTTGAAAAAGCTTCCCTGTATGTGTTCAGGGCATCGTCCTGCTTACCTTCCGAGATCTGAATGCGGGCAAGTCTTTTCAGAGCATCCACAGACGAAAGAGAATCAGATGAAGAAGCGGACACGAACATATGCTTTGCTTCCGCAGCCCGGCCTGTCTCGTCCATGCTCAGTGCAAGATCATAGTCAAACCCCGGAGGTTTGGCCTTGTTCGCGTAAGCAGGAGCGGATGCGGCCAGATATTCGTAGGCAGGCTCATAAAGCCCGAGATTCAGATATGATTTTCCTACAAGGTATTGAATCTTTGGATTCATATAGGGTTCAATTTTTTTTTTCTTTGCCTCAAAATTCTTAACTGCTTCAAAGGCCTTGCCTTCGGATACTTTTGAGGAAAAATACTTTTCAGTTGCCAGCTGCAAAAATGCATCAGCTTCTTTTTTTGTTGCGCCGGGATTTTCAGATAATAGCTGGAAAAGAAGCTCCATACTGCTTTCAAAATCGCCTGTGTCAAACTTTGCCTTTGCAAGTTTGAGCATGGAAAGCTTTGCAAGGGGATTATCAGGGAAACCATCAATAACCTCCTGGTAGATCCCCTCTTTTTCCTCCTGATTATCCACAAGGCCCGCAAGTCTCACAGAACTTACGGCGAAACCGTCAGTACCCGAATATTTTGACCTGACCAGTTCGTAAATCTTTTTTGCCTTTTCAAGCTGGCCTTCTTCAACGTAGCTGTCGGCAATTCTTGAAAATAGAATATCTGGCTCTTCAATTTCAGGAAAAAGATTATAAGCCATTGAAAGATATTCTATGGCCTTTTTGTAATTACCTATGTGGTAGGCGGAACTTCCAAGATAGTATAACAATTCAGGAGAATCATAAACAGCATCCTTATTTTTGGAATAATAGACTTCAAAGCGTTTCAGGGCATCCTCATAGTCTCCGCGCTTGAAAAAAATTCTTCCCTGTTGAAAAGCAGCATGTTCAGTGTATGCACTGTCAGGATATTTGGACGAAAGTTCGCTAAGGGCCTTATATGAACTCACCAGATTATCGAGATATATGTTTGATATGGCATATCCGTAGATTGCCTGGGGCTTTGCCCTGAAATCAGGAAACTCCGTGAGTATGTAGTTGAAATACCCTGATGCCGGAGCATAGCCTGTGAGCGAAAGCTCGAGTTCCCCAAGATAAAGGGCAGAATAAGGAATATATGGAGAATCAGGATACTCGACCATCATCTCCTGGAACATTCTCCTGCTAACTGCGGGATCATCCTTGCCTTTTGATCTGTAAAAAACGTAAGCACTGAGAAAACTTGCTGCATCCGCGCACTTGCCGCTGTTTTGGGCGTCTGTCAAAAATTCGTCGAGAATTTCGGCTGCACTGTCCCAGTTTTCATTCGACAAGGCACCGAAAGCTGATGATAATCCGCCGGCGGAAAAGCAGGGCATTTCTTTAATATTTGAAATAAACTCCGCATCTTCACTTGAAATTGTTGACCCTGCCGACTCAACTGTCTTTTCAGGTTGCTTGGGGGCTTCAGCCTTTTTTGTTATAACGGAAACCTGAAGATTTTTTCCATCCTGATCCCATTTGCTGTCAAAGGAATCTATTCTGTCATGGGTTTTTAAAAATATAGCTCCGGCCCCGCCAGGCAAAATCTCATATCTCAATCCGGCAAATTTTTGTTTTCCAGCGCCTATCTTAAAATCATCGCCTGATGCCTTCATCCTGAAAGCTATCATGAGCTCAGTTCCGTCCACCCTCGCTATCCTGATTTCCGGCTTCTTACCCATGAATTCGATATTTATGCCAAGGGAATCTCCGGCAGGGGCAGCCTCGGCAGAAGCAGCCGCCTTTTTCTCCGCAGCATAAGTATCTGTGAAAACGACTGACATAAATAATATCAGAAGAATGCACATCGCTGCTTTTAAGATTTTATAATTTCCGGAGTTCATATTCTTTCCACAATAATAGATTTAGCCATTTTTACACGGACGTTATTTAAGTCCGTCCGCACTTGTAAGCAAATACTGCAAATAAAATGCCATATCTATTATTAAAATAAAACGGGTATGAATAAAGATAAGTGGATGCCAATAAAAAAGTACGGAATAAAGAGACAGAAAAAATTGGGGGATCATTGCCAAGTAATATCCATGAGGCTTTTTGTGCTTATAATTACAGGCTCTATTAAAAAAATCAGAAAGATTATTGTTGCGGTTTTTACAAAACAACCTGCGCTTTATGGGATCAAAATCAAGATCAAATAGTCATTAAAACAGTTTTCGGGGATGCATGTGGCATTATTTTGACAGAGGGCTGTTATTTATCTATTTCAAAAACATCCGAAGCTTTTGATTCTATCTCAAGCTTTTTGATCTTTTCAACAAGGGTCGTACGGTTTATTTTAAGAAGTTCTGCCGCCTTTGCCTTTACCCATCCCGTCTTTTTCAGGGCTTTCAGGATAAGGTGGCGCTGGAAATTATCAACCGCGTCGTTGAACCCGATGTTCTCATCGTACTGAAACCCATCCGGGAAGCCTTTGCTTACAGAATTTTCTGCCTGCACATTGATATTTTCAGGTAAATCCTCAACATCAATGATTTCACCGTCCACCATCACAGAAAGACGCTCCATGAGGTTCTCAAGTTCACGCACATTGCCTGGCCAGGCATAAGCCTCCAGAAAAGCCCCTGCCTTGTCTGATATTTTTTTGACAGGCTCTTCCATTCGTTCTGAAAAACGTTCTAAAAAATAAGAGCACAGAACTGGAATATCTCCGGTTCTTTCACGCAGAGGAGGAATATGGAGAGGTATTACATTTAGCCGGTAGAAAAGGTCATCCCTGAAAGAGCCTTCTTCCACGGCCTTTTTGAGATTTTTATTTGTGGCAGAAATAATTCTGATGTCAACACTTATGGGCTTTTCGCCGCCTACACGCTCAAAGGTCTGCTCCTGGATTGCCCTGAGAAGCTTGACCTGGAGCATTGGATTCATGTCCCCTATTTCATCAAGGAATATGGTTCCGGCTGCGGCCATCTCGAATCTGCCCATTCTTGCCTTATGGGCTCCGGTGAAAGAACCTTTCTCATGACCAAAAAGCTCGCTTTCAAGAAGTTCGGAAGGAATTGCGCCGCAATTGATGGTGATCATAGGCCCGGCGCTTCTTTTGCTTAGGCAATGTATGGCCCTTGCGATCAACTCTTTTCCAGTGCCGCTTTCGCCCGTAATGAGGACAGTGCTGTCCGAGGCCGCCACCTTGGTGATCTTTTTCAAAACAGCCTGAACTTCAGGACTTTTCCCAACGAAACCGATCATTTCAGAAAGATCTTCCTGGACAGGTGTTTTTTTTAAGGAGTTGGACACTGGCATTTAAGAAAGATATATACCTAATAATAAAACAAATTATCCGCACTTTGCAAATCAGGCTCCGGACAGAAAAGTTCCGGTTTTATGCCGTGAAATACTCTTTTCTGTCCGAAAAACCCGGTAAAAACTTAGCCAAGGATCTTCTGGAGCTTTTCTGCTATTGCCTCTGCGGTGAAAGGCTTAACAACATAATTAGAAACGCCTGCCTGAACAGCTTCGATAACATTCTGTTTCTGGGCCTCGGCAGTAACCATAAGGAAGGGAATATCCTTGAATTCAGGTGTGCTTCTGATTGTCTTGAGAAGCTCAAGACCTGTCATCTTAGGCATATTCCAGTCCGAGATTATCAGGTCGTAATGGGATTTTTTAAGCTCTTCAAGAGCTGTTGTCCCGTCGTCTGCCTCGGTTATATTGTTAAAGCCAAGCTGCTTGAGAATATTTTTTAAAATTCTGCGCATGGTTGCAAAATCGTCCACGCATAAAATTTTGATGGATGTATCCATGATACCTTCCTCCTGTCATGCGAACAATAAACGGTTT
This sequence comes from Desulforegula conservatrix Mb1Pa, assembly GCF_000426225.1. Taxonomy (NCBI): domain Bacteria; kingdom Pseudomonadati; phylum Thermodesulfobacteriota; class Desulfobacteria; order Desulfobacterales; family Desulforegulaceae; genus Desulforegula; species Desulforegula conservatrix. The sequence goes on along the minus strand of NZ_AUEY01000003.1, from coordinate 103,016 downwards.
CAGATTGGGAATCTAATAAAACAAATCCCGTTTTATCTCAAATCTATTTTTCAAGACAGACTTCTATTGTGAATTTCCCGCCATCCGTTGTGAAAGGGATAGCTATCTTTGGACCGTCTGTATAATGGGTAATTGAGTGAGACCTGCCGCTGACCACAGAAGGAATGGCCGCCTCAAATACCATTCCAAGGCCTTCGAGTTCACGCCTGGCCTGGCCTGAAATCATATTTGTAAGCTCTCCAACCGCATCGGCAACCTCGCTGTTCAAAGTGGTCATTTCCTCTCCGAACATATTGGATACAATTTTGAGGATGCAGCCTTCTTCAAAGGTGACCGCGATGGTTCCGTTGGTTTCACCTGTGATGCCTATCACGCCTGTGACATCGCCCTTGGCCACGTCATCCTTCTTGAGATAGGGCTTACCTGGAACCGATTTTATGAAAGCCATGGTTTCCAGAACATTAGTTGTAGCATTTATAAATGGATTAATAAGTTTTGCATCCATGAGTTACCCCATTTCCAATATTTCCTCCGACATTAGCGGAGTTATGTTAGTCAGAAAATATCTGATTCAGGAGCGTTATAGCGGACAACATTTTTAAGGTGCATGAAAGTCTCAAGGTCCATAGCGTCAAAATGAACGCCAACCCCTGAATCCTCAATTCTGACAACCTTACCCTTCATCTCAAGAACAATGGGCACTTCAGTTCCTGTCAGTTCTATCTTAATGTCACACTCGGCTCCCTGCTCCATTTTCTCAGGAGTTCTTACAAAAATACCATTAAGACTTATATCACGTATGTCTCCCACAGCGGAGATAATCTTACTGCCGGAATCTATGGTGAGACTAACTCCTGTATCAAATCTAACTCTTACACCTTTCCGTCTGTCTGAGCCATCAGAAGTTGTCATTTTTCACCTGCCGTTACTTGGTTATAATTTCAGACCAAAAAGGACTAGTCGTTGTCCCACATACTTTTGTTTTCTCTTATTCTTTTCCTGTTTTCTGAAAAAGTAAGGGCTATGATATTTTCTTTTTCAGCCTCAGTAAGATCTTTGAATTTCATGCCTATTTCAAATCTGTTATTAAGGTAAGGTGAAACCCTGACAACTTCGGCGCACGTTTTCAAAACCCTCAGAGGATGACCTGAAAATCTTATGGTCACTTCAAAATTATCGCCGAATCGGACCTCTTCATCCATCAGAATGCAAAGCCCTGTGCCACTTATGTCAAGAGCCTCGCACCTTTTCTGGGCAAGATTCTTGTTGTCCTCAAGTATTGAAAGAATATGGTCAAGCTTTTCATCAAGACTTAAAAGCATTCCTATCACACTGTCCGGAGTTCCCGGAACAGATTCTTTTTTTGGTGAAGAAGGGGGCAGCAGAGGCTCCATACCGGTAAAAAATCCTGAAAAACCGTCGGCATAATGCCTGGAAACAGGTTTTACTGTCACCTGGGCAGTGAGAAATGTTCTGACGTTTTCTCTTTTTTCCTTGAATTTATTTACCATTGTTTGTCTTTAAGCAAGCCCTTGAGGTTCAAGTCGAAAATAGAGGCATTTAACAAGACTTTCAGAAAACGGCCCTTTTGGAGAATTCAGGCGCTGTATCTAAACTTATAACATCTGAATCATATACTGTAAACACAAGAAAATACGCAGAAATGGAAACAAAAACTTGTGGCGGTGCTGTCAGTCATTTTTAATCAGTCCGTTTTAATCTGGCCTTTTTCAAGCATGGAAATAAAGAGGCCCACTATCCCTGGATCAAACTGGGTTCCTGATCCTTTTTTAAGAATATTCATTATTTCATTGTCTGAAAGCCTGTTTCTGTAAGCTCTGTTTGAAGCCATGGCATCGTATGAGTCTGCCACGGAAATAATTCTTGCCAGAAATGGTATTTCCTCGCGTTTCAGGCCTTCAGGATATCCAGTGCCATCGTATTTTTCGTGGTGGTACCTGATTATTTCCATCTCCCTGTTCCAGAAACCCAGCTTACCAACAATATTGGCTCCTATTCCAGGATGCTGTTTTATGATCTCATACTCTTCATCTGTCAGTTTTCCGGGCTTGAGCAAAATCTCATCCCTTATTCCAATCTTGCCTATATCATGAAGCTGGCCGACAACATTGAGTATTTCCAGCTCTTCAAGAGTACATCCTATTTCCTTGCCTATCATTATTGACAGCTCGGCAACCCGCTTGGAATGCATCTGGGTATAGGTATCCTTTGCTTCTATGGCCGAAACAAAAGCATAGAGCGTGGAAAAAAGATTTTCATAAATATTTTCGTAGAGTGCAAGATTTTCTATGCTGTACGCAGCCTTGTTGGCTATGAAGGAAAGATAATAAAGTTCCTTGAAATTAAATGCTTCGGTTGACTTGCCGACCGAAAGTGTCAGCACCCCGAATATTTTTTCCCTTATCTTAAGAGGAACCAGCATGAATGATCCATACTCGGAAGATATGGGTTTTGCCTGATCAAGCTCAGGAATGAGAAGAGGGATTCCGTCATTCAAAACATCAAGAACAAGTTGTTCCTCAGCTTCCTGCAGAGATTCATTCCCTTTTCCCTGGACCGTCGACGACGCCACAAGGCAGGGCGCGTGCATTTCTTCATTGACTATATAGAATTTGGCTTCGGAATTCTTTTTCAGAAATACGGCCATATCAACTATACGCCTGAAAATATCCCTGCTTGAGCTCGGCTGCGCAAATTCAGACATTATCTGGTTCAATATATTAAGCTCGTCAATCTTGACGACAAGCTCCTTGTTCAGCTGCTCAATCTTGCTTTTGCTTTCAAGTTCTTCCTTGAGAAGGACATTCTCAATGAAAAGCTCTCTTTCCCTCAAAACCCTCTTCAGGCAAAGCTCCATCTGGCTAAGATTGACAGGCTTGATCAAAAAATCAACTACGCCGTTTCTAAGGGTTCTTATTGTATTATCAAGCGAAGGATAGCCTGTCATTATAACGACAGGGATTGTGTTGTCCGTCGCTCTGAGGCGCTCTGCCAGTTCAAGCCCTGTCATTTCGGGCATATTGATGTCAGTAAAACAGCAGTCTATATGATGCCCGACAATAACTTTTAATGCCTCAACGCCATTCGGGGCAGTAAGAACATGGTATCCTTTGTGCGTGAAGTATTCAGCAACAATCTCAAGGATACTTTCTTCATCATCAACAAAAAGAACTGTCTTTTTTTGTTCAGAGAATGAATCTAAAATATTATTAGTGGAATTGTCTCTGCTTGATGCGGTTAGAACCGGCATTTTCCTAAACCTTATGATACAGTGACTTTATAAAATCTTATATTTAAATGCCATTTTTTTGCCAAAAGCGCTTTGGATAAGCGCTGTATGGCATTTATACAGACTGGCTACCTATGACAGTGATAGAATTGCTTAATATACCAACAGATGAAATAAATACTATCAAATATTTAAGCACAATTAAAAATAATGACATAAAAAACCCATGATGGCATTGAGTCCATGAAGGCTCTGACAAGCTGAGCAGAGTCGCGGCGGTTTTATCCCATGACCAAATCATGGATAAAATTTGTAAGGTCAAGACTCTATCTGACCGGGATTTAAGAATGAAAAGGTCGCAAAAAGTTTGATTTCGGTCATTCCGGCGCAGGCCGGAATTCAGAAATATTTGAAAATACAAAAATGCCTGATCAAGTCCGGCATGACGCCGATGCCTTTTTCTGACTTTTTGCGAGACCATCAAGAATGACAAAATCACATTGTTTTTTTGATGCGTAAATTAAGGAAGCTTTTGAATGAACGACCAAGCAAGTACTCTGGAAATATTAATTAAAAACAATCTGAAGCTGCGTCTGCTTCCCCCAGGCCTTTTTGTCATACTCAAACAAAATCTTACAATCCAGAACCCTAAATGGCTCGAAAATCAAAGACTTGGCAGATGGAACGGAACAACTCCCGAATCCCTGAAATTTTTTGAAGAAACCGCAGCCGGGGAAATCATAATTCCAAGGGGATACGCAAGACAGCTGATTGAAATATGCAGAAGGCATTCCATTCCGTTTGCCCTGAATGATCAAAGAAGATCCCTGGTTCCCATAGATATTCCGTTTACAGGAAAACTGCGCGAGTTCCAGGAGTTTGCTTGTTCTGAAGTAATGAAAAAGGACTTTGGAACACTCAACGCCCCAACGGGCGCTGGAAAGACCGTCATGGGAATTTTCATTGCGGCCCAAAGAAAACAGCCCTGTCTTATTCTTGTCCACACCAAAGACTTAGCGCTTCAATGGATCGAAAGAATAGAAAGCTTCACAGGCATAAAAACCGAAGAAATCGGATTCATCGGCGGAGGAGAAAAAAAAATTGGCAGGGAATTCACAGTCGGAACAGTCCAGAGTGTTTATAAATGCGCGGCTGAAATAGCTCCTTTCTTCGGACATATAATCGTGGATGAATGCCACAGAGCGCCTTCAAGAACCTTCACCGAAGCTGTCAGCGCATTTGACTCAAAATACATGCTCGGTCTTTCTGCGACGCTATACAGGCGCGACCGCCTCACAAAGCTCATATACTGGTTCATAGGCCCCTGCCTTCATCAGGTCAACAAGGCAGGGCTTATAATGCGCGGAGATATTCTTAAGGCAGACATTGTCATAAGGCGGACAGAATTCAAGGCCCACTTCGATCCCGTCACCCATTACACAAAAGTAATGACAGAACTTGTTTCTGATGACGAAAGAAACAGACTCATTGCAGCAGACGTTGCAAAAGAGTCTTCAACAAGAGAAGGCATCTGCATAGTCCTGTCAGACAGAAAAAAACACTGCGAGACCCTCTGTGCCATGCTGAAATTCGGCCATAATATCGAAGCCGTCATGCTCACCGGAGACATGAGTTCAGCCCAGAGAAAGGAAACCATGGACAAGATCTCATCAGGCGAATCCAGGATTATTGTGGCAACAGGCCAGCTTGTCGGTGAAGGCTTTGATTTAAAAGAGTTATCGACTCTTTTTCTTGCCACGCCCGTCAGGTTCAGCGGAAGGCTTCTTCAGTATCTCGGAAGGGTTCTGCGCCCCGCACCTGGTAAAGAAAAAGCCAGGGTATTTGATTATGTGGATGTAAATGTGGATGTCCTTGTTTCAGGAGCAATGGCAAGGCAGAGAATCTACAGCGGAGAACAGCCTGAGGACGACAGATGATTTTTGCCTGTATGGTCAATTTAGCTAAAAAGGCCGATTCGTAGTGCGCTCAAGCACTAAGGTTTGTGCTCCAGATTCGTGTGCCTCGAGCGGGTCGCTTTTTGGAAAAAGCTCCGTAAAAAAACTTTTGAGTTTATGAATAAAATTTGGCATTAATATAAAAATATTGAATATTTTATGGCAATATGGCATTAATTCCGAATGATAGATGAAATTAGCCAGAAAATACTTCATATTCTTCAGGAGAAGGCAAGAATCCCCAATGTCGAGGTGGCCAGACAGGTGGGGCTTACGCCGTCCGCTGTTCTTGAACGCATAAGAAAGCTGGAAAAATCAGGAATAATCGACGGATATGAAGTAAAGCTGAACCCTCGCATGTTTGACAGGAATTTTCTGTCCTTTGCCTGGGTTTATCCGGAAAAAACAGACGAAGGTAAAGTTGCCGAAACCCTTGCCCTGATTCCTGAAATCCAGGAAGTTCACTTTATCAGCGGCGAGGACTGCTATTTCATAAAAATCAGGACATCAGGGCCAGAAGCCCTCAAACGAATATTGCAGGACAGAATCAGAAAAATCGAAGGCGTCATGGCGACAAAGACCCACACAGTCCTTGATACGTTCAAGGAGACGTCAAAAATCCCGATTGATTCCATGCCTGACATGAAAACAGACACAGACCAGGAGTAATCTGCCATGCCAATGTCAAAGGATTATAAGAGTCGTCTTTTCCCGTCTGCCGAAAAAATCGCGCAGCACTACGGAACTCCTTTTCATATTTACGATGAAAAAGGCATCAGGGAAACAACATCAAAGCTCAAAAAGGCTTTTGCAGGAATAAAAGGCTTCAAGGAATTCTACGCTGTAAAGGCTCTTCCAAATCCGTCCATACTGAAAATCATGCATGAAGAAGGTTTTGGAATGGATTGCAGCTCAATTGCGGAACTTGCCCTAAGCAGAAAAATCGGATCCGGCCCTTCAGATATCATGTTCACATCGAACAATACCTCGCCGGAAGATTTCGAAGCGGCACTTTCAAACGGAGGATGCATCCTCAATCTCGATGACATCACCCTTGTGGAAAAAACCCCGAAAATGCCTGAACTGATCTGCTTCAGGTACAATCCAGGCGAAAGAAGAACAGGCAATTCCATCATTGGTAACCCGATTGAGGCCAAATACGGAGTTGCACATCATCAGATTATAGATGCATACAAATTGGCTATGGAAAAAGGAGCAAAGCGCTTCGGAATCCACACCATGCTCGCGTCCAACGAGCGCGACTACACATATATGGTCGAAACTGCCAGAATGCTTCTTAATCTTGTGGAAGAAATCGGATCTGCCTTGGGTATAAAATTCGAATTCACAAACATTGGCGGCGGCCTCGGAATTCCATACAGACCGGAAGACAACGATCTTGACCTTGATTCAATGGGCAAGGAAATCACAGCCCTCTTCAATGAATTCAAGGAAAAGCACGGATACGCTCCCGCCCTTTTCATGGAAAGCGGCAGATACATGACAGGCCCGCACGGAGTTCTTGTTACAAGGGCAATAAACAAAAAGGAAATCTACAGAAGATACGTTGGCGTTGACGCGTGCATGTCATCCCTCATGAGACCAGGCATGTACGGTTCCTATCATCACATAGACGTGCTCGGCAAAGAAGACATGCCAAAAACACTTGTTGCGGACGTTGTAGGATCTCTCTGTGAAAACAACGACAAATTTGCCGTTCAGAGAGAACTTCCGGCCATAGAAGACGGCGATCTTTTGATTATCCAAGACACCGGCGCCCACGGCCATGCAATGTGCTTCAACTACAACGGCAAGCTCAGACCAAAAGAGCTGATGCTGAAACAAGACGGAAGCGTTGATATGATCAGAAGGGAAGAAACCCTGGATGATCTGTTCGCCACCCTAAATTTCACGCCAGACAGACTCGCTCTGTAAAAAAATGCGCCGTCGTATGTCGGGTTAGGGCGTTCGCTTATCTTAACCCGACGTCATGAATTACTGATTTTTGATATCTGATTCAGGATTGATAGGATGGTTATTTTAAAAATCATTCATCAAAAAAAAGAATTGCTTCAAAAAAACCCTCCATTCCTTTTTGGGAATGGAGGGTTTAATTTTAGTTAAAAACTTTAAAACTTATATTGCGCCAGTCATCTTAAGGGCGTTAATAACAACCTTCTGCATGAATTTTTCCTTGCCGTTGGCAGGTTTTTCAAGCTTCATGCGCTCAAGATATTTCTGGGCGTTTGCTGGAGCCGGAGAGAACCATGAAGAAGCAATGTCCTTCATTACTCCAAATTTGCTTTCTTCAGCTTTTGCCTTGAAGGTTCTGAGTGCTTTTCCAAGGGCAATTTCATCAGGCATGAAATCTGTTCCGAATGGGAACGCAGGGAAAAGACCTTTTTCCCTTGCCGGAGCAAGAATTTTTTCAAGCTTTTCAGGTGTGTTGTTCCTGAACTGTTCAGGAATCATATAGGATGCCGGAACCTTGCCAGCCTTTTTGGCCTGAGCAAGAAGGTTTTCCTGAAATCTTGAGTCAGCTACATTTATGAGAAGAGTTGCAATATCCTTGTCACGTTTTCCGCGGATATCAGCGAGCCCGTATTCAGTTATGATTATGTCACGGAGATGGCGTGGAACGGTTGTATGTCCATAGTTGAAGACAACATTTGAAACAACGTCTTTGCCTTCACCTCTTGTACTGCGAATCATGAGCGCCCCGCGTCCATCTGCAAGCGCCTGTGCCATTGAAACGAAATTGTACTGACCACCAACACCGCTGACAACCTTACCGCTCTCAAGCATATCTGAAACAACCGCACCTGAGAGTGTCACCATAAGACCAGCATTGATAAAACGGCCATTCTTTCTGTGAAGAACTTTAAGATCTTCGCCAATATACTTATTGTTTGCATAAAGCTGATTAACATTAAGTACGCTGGTCATATTGATCTGCATGCGCTCTTCTTCAGACATCGCATTGACAGTGTCGTAGAAGTCTTGAGGCCCGACATAGAAACCCGCATGTATCCAGTAACCTTTCTTCAGTTTTGTGCCCATGCAGTTGGCCGCGACAGCCTTAAGATTGTCTGTATCATGGAAATCAGCAGAATAACGTTTATCACCGTCAATGATAGATCCGTCTTCGTATTTGAGGCCGTCTTTAAGAATTCCGAACTCAAGAAGCAGATCAAAATCTTTTTTCTGCATTCTTCTGTGGATGGATTCATTCTTGATGAGTGCAACAAGAGCATTTGGGGTTACGACTCCGTCCTTAACGACTCCATCATGAACAAGACGCTGTATATGAATATTGTCATAGCAGCGGCGTTTCATTATGTCGTTCTTGTAAAGCTGAAGGAAGCCGTCAACGAACATTTCAGTAGAGCCGTAAAGTCCCTTGTCAAAAACGTCCAGACCACCCCATTCTTCAATCAGTTCCTTAGAGGAATCAAGAAGACCAGATCTTTCAACAACGCCCCTGTAATCAGCGTTATTCTTATGTCTTGCAATAAGGGCATAAGCAACGGCATCGCCCAGTGAGCCTATACCCACCTGGAGTGTTCCGTCATCTTTAAGAAGTGTGCTTGCATTTACACCGATCATATAATCGACAGTGCTGACAGCTTCCCTTGGAACATTGAAAAGGCGGGTTTCTATTTCAGCGTTATCAAGAACAGCATCACAGAGTGATGGCTCACCAACAGCATCTCCATACATAAACGGAAGCTTTGTATTGATTTCACCAAGAACAAGGGTAGGTTTGCCGTCTTTTTCCTGTCTTTCCCTCATCAGGTCGATGGCGTCCATGGCTGTGTCACCGTTACAGCCCATGCTGAACATGACCTTACCATCTATTTCTTTTCTGCCAAGAAGTGCTCCAGCCACGTTCATGCCGTTATTAACAACATCCCTTGCTGCATGAGTATAGTTAGTACTGATGTAGTTCTGCTGCATGTGGTCATTATTCATGAAAGCGCCGGCTTTGTAGAAAAACTCGCTGATTTCAACATTCGGAGGCAGGGTCTTGGTTCTGGCGGCAGCGGCATATTCAAGCTCTACATAACCTTTCCACAGTCTTTCCCTGATTGGCTCAAGCATGCGGCGCTCAAGATCACTTGACCATACAGGCGGTTCAAGAGAAAGGGCTGTTATTATTCTAAGCTTGATGCTTGGATCTTCCTTTGCTCTTCTGAATAGAGCATTCATTATATTATTAGGTTTTCCAAGGCCAAGCTGGGTTCCAAAGGTTATTTCCTTTCCAACAGTTGCAATAATATGATCCACGAGCTTGTCAGGATCTTTAAAATATACCGGCTCCTTGCCTGCTGTCATGTCTCCCCCTGTTATTATTGATCAAAAGTCAGTTATTTTTCTTTTCAAATTTCGGTCTTAATTAGTATATGATTCGAAATAAGAAATCCAGCACTTCCATAAAATAAACATTGTTTATTATTATATATTTCGATAATTAGAATTTTTTTCTATAAATAAACGGGTAAAAAATGTCAACTCAATGATTTTTTTGATAAAAATGCCTTTTTGATGAATCCTGGCCGCAGGGCTGCCTGTTCAGCAAAAAAGGTGCAGCAGGGTTTCAGATTCAAAATGTAAAAGCATGGGTAGTCAAAACCTGTTTTACGAGATCAGGATATCGGTCAAACAGCTGTTTTATTTATTTATCAGAGCATACTCATATAAGTTTTAATTATAAAACGACTAAAAGAGCGACAAGGCAGCCCTGCCATAAATCAGGGCGTATTTTTTATTATGTGCTATTTAAAAGGAAGGATTTTATTTACAAGGTCTCGTCAAAAATTTTCTACTTCTATAAAGCATAGAACAGCATAACAACCAAGTAAAAAAAAGCCGCAGACCTTTAAAGAAGGTCTGCGGCCATCATTTTCTCTTTTTTAAGGATTATTCAGCCATAGGGATTGGCTTCAGGGTCATCCCCGGAACCACGGTCAGTCCTCCCGGAATTTCCGCTTCCGAATAATTGTTTTCGCTTCTTTCAATTTTTATCTTTCCCTTTATGTCACCAGGAATTCTGTATCTGAAACCATCTTTGCCTTCAAATATCTGGCCAAGCGAAAATACATCCATCTCGTCCCCTGGTTTTACAAGAACTTCTTTGCCAGATGAAATCCTGGCCCTGTTTCCATTAACACTGACAATAAAAGCTTTCCATGATACTTTTGAAAGAGCATCGAGCGCTTTTTCTGAGATAGTTAAAGAAGCCTGATTAAAAAGCTCTGATACAGAGGCTTCGGAAATTTTTTCAGGGAATTTTGAATACTCGTCAAATTCTTCTTTAGTTATTTTAACCTTTTCTTCAATGTAAAAATCACAAAGTTTTGAGGATGTTTCTGTGTCATAAACTGAAAATGAAAAAAAGGCCTTGAGAAACCATCTCGTCTTGCTCAGATACATTGTCTCTGTGTATTTTTCCTCAACTGACACATCAACAGCAGAATAAACTCCTACGGCCTGAATGCCTGCTTCTTCGGCAATTGAAGAAAGCGTGGAATTATTGATTCTGCCTCCTGGAAGAAGAGGTAATCTTTCAGGCAAGGCCTTATAATCTGATAAATGTGAGTTCACAAGAAACAGGGTTTTTTCAGCCCCAAATACTTTTTTAAGACTATTCCCGAATTTTTCTGAAAAAGCATTCTCCCCTGTTGAGGGAAAAGGCATTACCCATATCTTTTTAAGGGGAGGCTCTATATCCTTGTTTCCCCCGATCATTGTCAAAGATCCATTTTTCATGCATCCAGAAACAAGCATGCAAACGGCAAACACCAACAAAGGATAGAGACGCTTCATCAAACTATGCTCCATTATATTCGGCGGTTACAATGGAGGTAATCCCCCCCCTTGATGTAAAATCGCCAGTTACGCTCATTTTCTTTGGTTTAAGAACTTCGACAAGATCGTCCAGAATCCTGTTCACAATATGCTCATAGAAAATGCCCACATTTCTGTATTGGAGCATATAGAATTTCAGGGACTTCAATTCCACAATATGCATATCCGGGACATATCTTATTGTTATACAGCCCATGTCAGGAAGGCCTGTCATTGGACAGACCGAGGTATGTTCAGGATTTTTTATTATTATGTCTATGTCTCTCTTCTGTCTGTATTTATACTCTATGGGATCAAGAACATCTGTTCTTATGGTGTCCGGAGACAGTATTTCATAGGTAACATTTTTTTCGTGGGCTACTTTCATCAAAACCTCTTAAACTGTTAATTTCAATAACATTATAGCGTTGCCAGCCATATCTGGATACCCCTTTAATTCATAATATCAGAAGGGGATAAACAAAAATCAGACTCTGCCCCTTCCATTATATATGACTCCGCCCGAAGCTGCATACGACTTCAAAACAGCGGCCGCCTTTTCCCTTGCTATATCCAGGGTCACCTGTATGCCTCTTTCTTCAAGAGCTTTTTCCCAATCAGGCAGTTTAGGGCCTTCGTCAAAACCTATTGCACGGGCATCAACGTCTCTTGCTCCGCATACAAGACTGATTACTCCTGACCAGGGAATCGCTCCAAAACACATTGCACATGGTTCTGTACTTGTGACAAGCTCGAATTTACCGTGCAACGCTTCGCTCAAATCAAAACAGCCCATTTTTTTCTGGGCTGAAATTATTGCCACGATTTCAGCGTGAAATACACTGCAGTTATGGGAGGTCACAAGATTAACACCAGCTGCCACAGGCCTCCATGAGTCCATATCAAAGATAACGGCAGCAAACGGGCCGCCTGTTCCCTTTGTCACATTTTCTTCTGCAAGGGCTACGACGAACTCCATTCTTGCCTCGATGGATGAAAAATCACTCTCATAATCAAGCAACCTTTCTTCAATCCAGTAAGGAATGACAAGCTCGATATTCATCAGTAACTGATTCCTCCGGTTCTGGCTATATAAAGCCTCAGCAGGAGAAGAGCTATCACAAGAATATATATTATAAAACTTGGAAGATTCATGTAGTCCGCATACCAGGGCAGACCCGCGAATCTGTTCTTTATTCTTTCCTGCTGATGCCATCTCCCTAAAATAAGAGCTATTCCAAATACAGCTATGCAAGTAATAATAAATTTAATGTTCAAAGAAACCTCCGCGTTACGCCTTTTTTTTCAAAGACAAATTAAACACTTATAAAACGGCGGAAGTTATACTCCAGACCATGAATAGTGTCAAAAACAGTTTTAATTCCGTCCGGCACTCAATACACATCAATGTTAAAACTGATGGACTAGCAAAAACCAAAAAAAGGCAACTACGTCATGCCGGACTTGATACGGCATCTTTATATTTTTAAGGCTCTGTTCCCCTTAAGTGCGGAGAAGGATATATACAATAACTATTTGATATTCAAATCTAAAAGCTGCCTCCGGCGGGTCGCTTTTTGGAAAAAGTTCCGCAAAAACTTTCAGGTAAGGAAACGGTGCATACACAACTTTAGGACATTTGCGTCTGACAATAATGAAAACATAAAGTTTTTGAGGGATTTGGGGAACTTTTTTCAAAAAGTTCCCCAAGATCAAAAGCTACAAAGAGTTTCATTATTTCGGTTTTCAACATCAAAGGGGAACAGAGCCATTTTTAAATACTTCCGGATTCCGGCCTGCGCCGGAATGACTGTAATCTGTTTTTTTGTGGCCTTCTCAAAAACTGGTCACACCCCTTCTTCATAAAACTCGGAAACTTCTCCTATATAATCCGCAAGGAGCTTTTTGCTCACTACAAAAATATGGCCGACATTCTTTTCAATTGTACGGTTCAGACCTGCAGCAGTAGTTGATTTGCTTCCCTTGCCAGAAGACGCTCCCCATGTCTCGCTCGCCACACATGACCCTGGTGGCGAGATAGGGTCTCTGTCACCCCTGTAGTCAAAAATAACAACTCCGGCTTTAGTGAGCATGTCCATATTTACTGGCTTTCCGTCAAAGGCAGGGTCTTTGGAAGGAAGTACATATTTACCTTCAAATATCTGATTGCCGAGAAAAATATTTTCTATCCATTCTCCGTGGGCTTTTGTGGCGAACCTTGTGCCGTGGGAAAGCCAGTAAAGAAAGTCTGCGGAATCCCTTATCGCTCCTTCATACATGGCTCGTTCATAAAAACCTTTTTTGACGTTATACCTGACGCCAGGCTGGATCTCATTCATTCCGAATTCAATCACCTGGGGAGGAATGTTAACATTGTCAAAAAGTCCGTTCATGACCGAGCTGCTGTAATTTTTACGGATCGAGGCCCTCATCATGCCATGACCTGTGGAACCATCATCAAATTTCACAGGGGCCGCCATCAGGGCAACCTTTTTAATGTCCATCCCAAGCCCTTTTGAAAGGCGCTCTTCCGCTCTCCTTGCAAGATATGGAAGAACGAGGGTACCGCCCATGCAGTAACCCATGACGAGGATTTCCTGACCAGGATTTCTTGCCGTTATAATATCCAGATAAGCGTCATGCACTGTCTTGCCATAAAAATCCAGACCAAGATCAGTATGCATTGCCCCTGGATTTCCAGGATCGACAAGATAAATGTCATATCCGCGAACCTGCATGGCCTCGACGACTGACTTGCCCTTTGCCATATCAAAAAGCTCGGGCTTGTTTATCAGGGGGCTTGCCATGTATATGACTTTCCCATTAGACTTTATCGAATCAGGCAGATAATAATGCCTCAACCTGACGCTGCCCATATGGGAGCCTTCGACATATTCATATGGAGTACAGCCGATTTTTCCTCCTGTAAAGTCCTCGCAGTACCTTACGATATCAAAGGCATCTTCTCTGTACAGATTCTCAAACCTTATTTTCCCTTCGGCAAGATAAGCATCAAAATCCATCCCTTTTTTCATGAACGGGACATCTTTCTTCGTGAAAGGCTTCCTTGTAATCATTACAACAAGAGCCTCAAGAAGCTCCCTCAATGCCCTTAAAGGAGACAATCCATATGAATGATATCTGTATTCAAGCCATGCGAACTCAAGCATTTTCTTTTTAAGGAACTCCTGACCTTCCTCCGAAGCACAAAATTCCTCGGCCATTTCATAACTGAAGGAATCTCCATCCATGAAATGAGAACACAGATCCTTTATGGCTCCTGCGTATGAAGTCTCTATCCATATATTTTGCTCGATAAAGGGGTCAGGATCCCTTGAAGATCGTACGGCTCCCTGGGTCTGAAATTTAATTGGATCGATGCAAAACCTAGTGAAAAGGTCATTATAAAAACCTGCGTAAAGGGACATAAGCCCAAGGTCTTCCTTGTGCCTTGAAAGCTCTTCTAATATATCTCTGAACTCAAACATCTGACGAACAATCCCTCCAACGAAAATACTTTTCCAGTGGACAACGGTGTCAAAGTTTTCGGAGTTCTCGGCTGGAGACATGGAAAGTATTTCCATCAATTCATCAGGAAAAATTATCTTTGTTTCTTTTTTCTCAATCTTCACTCAGGCCTCCCTTGGCTAAAGCATTATTTGAGGAGCATATATCAAGTATAATGGACTCGCAAAAAAATCAAAAAATGGCTTTCGCGTCATGCAGGACTTGATCCGGCAACCTGTAATTTCAACCACTTCTGGATTCCGGCCTGCGCCGGAATGACTGTAATCGGACTTTTTCGAGTCCATCAATTCCGTCATATCCCTGGGTTAAGAAGCACCAAACCTTATAATATGAAGTAAAGCCCAGGAGAATCAATCACTGTCGCACAATCTGTCCATCCACTTTTTTATGATTCCTGATATGGAATCGGGTCTTATTGGCTTGGCTATATAATCATCCATCCCGGCAGCAAGACATCTCTCCCTGTCGCCCTGAAGAGCATGGGCCGTCATTGCCACAATTATATTACCCGAAGCTTTGAATCTCAATCCATCTTTATCTTCGTTCTTCCATGCCCTGATATTTTTTACCGCGTCAAAGCCATCCATTTCAGGCATCTGACAATCCATAAAAACAAGATCGTATTCTATATTCTCGAGGGAGCTTAATGCCTCAAGTCCGTTTGCCACAACATCGACCTTGTGCCCAAGCTTTTCAAGTATAATAGTCGCCACTTTCTGATTTATCACATTATCTTCTGCAATGAGTATCTTGAGAGCCCTGGTTTTCTGACCGCAGTCCTCACAGATTTCATTCACTGCTGAGGCTTTTCCAGACGTTCTCGGATCATTTCTGTCCAAAACAGATTCTATACAGTTTAAGATATGTGAATATTTTACGGGTTTATTCAGATAAGCCCCAAAACCCATTGAGGCCAGATCCGTATGCCTTCTTGTCTGTCCTGCACTACCCATCAGAATAAGCATGGTATCGGAGAATGCATTGTTTTCCTTGATACTTCTTGCAAGAAGCTCGCCCTTATTCCCGGCTATTTTCATATCTATGATGGCTGCCTTGAATGGATGTCCGCCTGATGAGGCTTTTTTGAGAATGCTCATGGCGCTTTCTTCATCAGAGGCTCCTTCTGCGATACCTCCGGCAGCCGAAATGCAATCAAGCATGAAAGACCTGCCAGCATCATTGCCGTCAACCACAAGAATTTTTTCCCTGGTCTTCAGCTTTCTCTCTTTCTGATCATCACGGTACTGCAACGACGCAATGTCCATGATTATCTCAAACCAGAACAAGGATCCCTCTCCCAGCCGGCTTGAACAGCCTATCTCACCCCCCATAAGGCTCACAAGCTGTCTTGAAATGGCAAGCCCCAGTCCTGACCCCCCGTATTTTCTTGTTGTGGAGACATCGGCCTGGATAAACGGCGAAAATAGACCGTTCTGTTTATCGGCAGGTATACCGATTCCTGTGTCTTTAACCTCGAATCTGAGTTTTGTGGAATTCTGGCTCTCCCACATTTTTGATACTCTTATTGAGACTTCTCCATGCTCGGTAAATTTTATTGCATTGGCTCCGAGATTCACAATTATCTGCCTCAGGCGGCCAGGATCGCCCTTCAGACAAAACTGTACGTCGGGTTCCAAAAAGCAGAAAAGCTCAAGCGCTTTTTCAATGGCTTTGGATGATAATATGTCTATTGTTTCCTCAAGAACAGCCCGCAAATCAAATTCCACTATTTCAAGATCAAGCCTGCCTGCCTCAATCTTTGAGAAATCAAGAACATCATTTATAAGCGAGAGAAGGCTGTCAGCGCTTCTTTTTATTATCTCTCCATACCCACGCTGTTCCTGGGTGAGGCCGGTTCCAAGAAGAAGGCCTGTCATACCTATCACGCCATTCATGGGCGTTCTTATTTCATGGCTCATATTTGCAAGAAAAGCGCTTTTGGCCTGATTCGCAGCATCTGCTTCCCTTGCAAGAACATTCGCCCTGTCAACGGCTTCGGTCAGTTTTCTGTTGGCGTTTTCAGCTTCATGGCGGGCATTGTTGGCGTCCTCCATCATGCTCATAATGATTCTCTGACTTTTTCTGAGTTTTTCCTTTTCCGCTGTCAGAAGAACAATGGCTTTATCTCTTTCTATCTGGGCGTAATGAATATCGCTTATATCAACAAAGCTTTCCAGAAAACTTGGTCTGCCATCAAGCGTGATCTTTGTCACAGTCTTTAATATCGGGATTGAATTTCCGTCTTTTCTGAGAAGAGTCCTTTCAGATCTGTCAACACGCTGATTAAGATCAGCTATCGGGCAGCAACCTCTTTCAGCAGGGCAGACAACCATATGACATGTCTGGCCAATCAGTTCTTCCTTTGAATAACCTGACATTTCAAGGGCTGAAGGATTTGCGTACTCTATTATATGATTGTTTTCATTAATAATCAGAATACCGGCCTGGATAGAGTTAAGGATAGACCTTATCCTGTTTTCACTCTCTTTCAATACCTGGTCGGTCTGCCATTTATCCGTGATATCAAGGGCCGAGCATACGACATATTCCACGCCTTCCGGGCCCTTCTTAGGGGTCTTGACGAGATCCAGAAATCGCTTGCGGCCCTTGGAATTCTCAACCCATAGCTCGAGTCTCTTGCTTTCTCCTGATTCAAAAACATCCCGGTTACTCTGAACATAGGCGCTTGCAATATTATCAGGATAAATATCATAAAGCCTTCTGCCCTGAATCTCTGAGGGCTTCATTCCCAGAAATTCAGCATGGGCCATATTCACCAGACCGTAGGTTTCAGGATCTGTAAGATGCCATATCTGCACCTGAATGGTATCAAGAAGAAGACTCTGCTCTTCCGCCTTTTGCCGGAAACGGATTTCTGAGCTCGAAAGCTCGGAAACCAGATACTGCATTTCTTCGGCGATCAGCCCCATGGCTTCATAAAGGCTCCTGAAAGGATGATTGGCGTCGGGAAGATAAGCCTTAGGCTTGTCAGTGCCCCATTTGACAAGCCCCATCTCGGCCAGAATCTTTCTGGACTCATTTTCAAGCCATTCCCTCGAATAATAAGAACCCTTGAAAAAAGGCAGGACGAAATCACCGATTCTTTTCAAATGGCCACCATGCCTTTTTATGGTTCCATGGTTTGAAATGGCCGAGGAAATGCACTGCAAAGCATCTTTGACCGTGTCCAGAAAAAAAATATCCACAGGGTATATATAGCGAACAAGCAGCATTGCAGCCTTTAAAACAGGGCTGGCACCTATTACATAGCTTGCAGCCGGAGGGAGTCTTTCCGGGTCCATAAGAACCCTTGCATACTTTTTTTTTGCGGCCCATGACCCGCCAATACAATCTGTATAATCGGATATTCTGTAATATGGTATGCTCTTGTTGAACCACCCTCCCATGAAAATCACATCGAGTATGCGGCAGGCTTCATCAACATCCGAAGCGTTTCCATATCCGGTTGTTTTTATGTAAAGGACTCTCTCCCTGATGACCTTGTAACTGATCGAAAAATCTTCCCTCGAAAAAACCCAGTCCTCCTTTGAGACAAGAAGATCTTCCTTTAACTCATGTGCTGCGTCATATTCGTTGCACATACTGAAAGCGTGCATAACGGAGGAATCATGCCCTTTCTCAAAAAGGTATCCGGTTTTTTTTCTTTTTAAGGAAAAGCCCGCTTTTGCAAAAATATATTTATGATTTCTGATGCCTGTTATGATTCCTCCAAGAAAAATCCCTGGCATGGCGCTTCTGGTAAGAGCCTCCACCATGTTTTTAAGGGAATAGTTCCCGGTCGTCCCTGAAAAATCAATAACCTCGGAATACCTCCATCCGTCGCAGATTGATGAGCCTGCAATCAGGCTGCGGAGCTTTATGAACTCCATCCCATCCTTTTCAGACATTCTGCCAATAAGGGAAAAGCAAAAAATCCTTTCTCCGATCAGATATACAGAGACTGAAAGATCGCCCGAAATATTCAGACTATCCCAGCCAGCCTCTTTTCTGATTTCAAGCCCTGTAACCGGGCATATATTTTTTCTGGATAAGGTATTTCCTGTCATTTCAAGCCTTCATGGTTCGATTCCGTTATTTAAAACCATATTAAGTCAGACATTCCCTTGCCTTTAAAAACCGGCTCATGCACCGATATAATCAGAAATATTGTAACGGGGAGTCTTGCCAGCCTCTTGAAGAAGCTGGTTAACCTCCTCTTTGAGGGACATGAGCCTTTCTTCCCTGTCCATCATGAATCTGTTGAAAAGTTCAAGCTCCCGCAGAGTTTCTTCAAGCCTTGCCTTGGAAGCAAGGGCCTCTTCCTTGGCGGCCACAAGTGATTTTTCCGCTTTTTTTCTTTCTGTGATATTATTGCCGACCGTAAGAATATACTTCTGCCCCGCAAAAGAGATGATATCCATGGACAGTATGCAGTGAAGTATTTCTCCGCTTTTTGTTACAAGATCCACTTCCTCGTTTCTGATATTGCCGTATTTTTTCATGAAAGGCTTCATTTTGTTACGCCAGGAAGGATCGGCAAAAATCCCGACTTCAGTTGAAAGACTCCCGATAAAAGCCTCTCTTGGATATCCAAGATATTCTGTGGCCGTTTTGTTTATGTCCACAAACCTGCCCTCATCGGCTGTTGAG
Organism: Desulforegula conservatrix Mb1Pa; assembly: GCF_000426225.1. NCBI lineage: Bacteria > Pseudomonadati > Thermodesulfobacteriota > Desulfobacteria > Desulfobacterales > Desulforegulaceae > Desulforegula > Desulforegula conservatrix. The sequence continues at coordinate 83,786 of NZ_AUEY01000003.1, read as the reverse complement.
ACGGACATCATTACAGGGCTTTCACTGAATATTTTCGAGAACTTCTCTTCAGACGCGACAATGAACGAAATATCCCTGCTAAGAATAAAAAAAGCCTTTTCAGAGTTCCACGTTCCTTCAAAAGCAGAAGTTTGAACATTTTTTTTCAAGGAATCTGCATGAGACAGAAAACCCTGGCCCATATCCCTGGAGTATTTTTCATGATTTAGTACAAAACATTGTATCCTGGAGATTGTATCTGCGTCATAAAAATCAGACAGGTTATTCGGTGAATCATTTTTATTGGATATATCAAGGATACCTATGGCAGAAGGATTCATGGCAAGAATCTTAAGATCGTCATTAACAACGAATATGCTGTCTTCAATGGAATTAAAGAAAGAGGCGAAATTAGACTCGCTCTGCCTGAGCCTTGATTCAGTGCTTTGCCGCTCTTCAAGCATTTTGTTTGCAGCATCAGCCATTGACACAAATTCCCCGAAATCCATTTCAGAGGAGTCTATCCTTGCACCCTTTTCCTGGGCGTTTTTAAAAAAACTATGGAAGTTCAGAAAATTCTTTTCAAGTCTCATGGAAATTATTCTGTAGAAAAAAAACCCAATGATCAAAAATAATGGAAGCACGATGATCAGAAAGCGAATAGCGACAAAAATTTCTTGGCGTCCCTGGGCTTTTTTGTATTCAAGGGCTTTATCAAGGTCATCGGTAAAAAAGCCTACTCCGACAGTCCAGCCCCATTCCGGGACATTAAAGAATGAGACCCGACTGATCCTGGCATTTTCTGCCGCACCTGATATCCATTCAATGTCTGCAAACTCCTCGCTTTTTTTACCGAGTTTATTAAAAATGGCTTCGGACACATTTCCTGGCGCAACTTCCTTTATGTTTTTCCCGACCACGTTCTGAAGCCCGGAATTTGAAATAATCTGACCTTCTGAGTCCATTATGAAAATAAAGCCCTGACTGCCAATTGATTCAAGCCTGGAAAACCATCCTGAGATTGTTGCCCTTGCCTCTTTTTCAACCTCTTCATAAGAAGCGGATATGCCTATCACCCACCCTGACTGACGGAACCTTTTTAGGCAGAAGATCCTCTTAGGCTTATCCTGGGCGTCTTCTTTTTTTTCAAAGACATAGGAAACAAGGAAACGTCCATCCATATTTTTATCCAGATTTTCGATCAGGTAGTCTGTGGGAATGCTGTTATGATTTGGAAAAAGTGAAGGACTCGATTCCCCCGGATAAAAGACAAGATCTCCGGTTTCCTTCATTATAAAGCCGCCGGCCTCGCCAAAAGCCATATCGTCAAGGGTATTGAAGATCTTTTTTTCTACGTCTTCTTTAGAAGCGCCATCATAAGTTCCATAAAGAGAATCAATGAAATCATAGGTATCTGAAATTTTCGCTTCCATGAGAACTTTTTTTCTGCCGAGTGAAGATGACCTCTGAAAATCGATATATGAAGCCGCGATCCTTGATCTTTCCAATATAAAATTCTTACGTTCTTCAATTAGTTTTGAGGTTTCTTCGACAAACTCATGATGCCAGCTGAAATATTCAAGAATACTCCATCCAATAACGGAAAAAAGAATAATGACAAGGGGGGGTATAAAAAGGGCTTTCCGCAATAATGAGATGAAACTCTTTTTCATGGCAGCTGATCCAGAAAGCAAAGATTAAACAATATGAGACAAAAAAGTTTCCGATAAACAATGCAAATTGACTTACTGAAAACCCTTATCAGGGGACATCCAAACATTACTGGAATTGCTATTAAACAGGTTTTAAGAATTGTTATGGAAAGCTGTAATTGAAGCTGAGAAAATGATTTTTAACTTGCTTTACTGATAACACAAAAAGGCATGGTGTTAAAGCAATGAGTTGGGCAATATTTTTCATGGCCCATTTGCCGGTCATCAAAAACATTTTTTGATGACCGGCCCAAAATCAGACGGCCTTACCTTCTTTAGCGCCAAAGAAAGCATAATAAGCCACAGGTATAACTATCAAAGTGAAGACAGTCGATGCGGTCAGACCGAATATCAACGCCCATGCAAGGCCAGAAAAAACCGGATCTTTTGTTATCGGCCAAGCGCCAAGAGCTGCTGACGCCGCTGTCAAAAAGATGGGTCTGATTCTTATTGCCCCGCTTTTTAAAAGCGCCTCTTTAAGCGAAAGGCCTTCTTTAAGGCTTTCCTCAATGAATTCAATCAGAATAAGTGAGTTTCTGATTACAATTCCGCCAAGCGCTATCATACCGATCATGCTCGTGGCAGTTAAAAAAACCGGATTGTCAAAACCTCCCGACTTTCCGCCGGAAACAAGATTAAGAATCACAAATCCCGGCATTATGCCAAGAAGAGTCAGGGGAATAGAAGTCATGATAAGAACAGGCATGGAGTATGAACCTGACTGAATCACGAGCAGCAGGTAAATAGCAATCATGGCAACGCCAAAGGCAATTCCCATGTCCCTGAAAACATCCACGGTTATCTTCCATTCACCTTCACCTGCAAGATCAGCCTTTATGCCTTGAGGAAGTGGATTTTTCTTCAGATCGGATTTCAGGGCCAAAATAGCCTCGACAGGAGATTTGCCTGCCATTTCCGCATAAGTGAACACAACTCTTTCAAGATTTTTGTGATATATGGGCTGGGATTCATCCACCCATTTCATGTTCACAATTTCGGCAATGGGAACCATGTCTCCAGAAGCAGTTTTAACAGGAATCTGGGCTATTGAAGCCTCTCCCGTCCTCTTGTCCCTCGGAAGAACAATTCTTATGCCAAGCGGCTGCCTTTCATCAGATTCATGCACAGTAGCGGCAATGGTTCCCTGAATTGCGGATTGAAGTGTTCCGACAATTTCCTGGGCAGAAACCCCGTGTAAAGCTGCCTTTTCCCTGTCAACGCTGATTTCGAGTTTTTTTCTGTCAGCCTCTGCTGAAGAATCAATATCAGATACATACGGCATTGAACCAAGCATCTTCTGTACTTTTTCAGAACCTGCCAAAAGGTCTGAGTAGGAATTATCAGGCTGGCCATAAATTTCCGCCACAACCGTTGAAAGCACAGGTGGGCCAGGAGGAGTCTCAACAAGTTTTATCAAGGCTCCGTGTTTTAGAGCTATGGCCTCAAGATCAGTTCTGAGCCTTAAAACAATGGCATGGCTCTGCTCTTTCCTTCTGTGCTTGTCAGCAAGATTCACCTGAATATCCGCTAAGTTGCTTCCTTTTCTCAGATAATAATGACGCACCATGCCGTTAAAATCCATTGGAGCGCCCATGCCAGTATAAGACACAAAATTTGTGACTTCGGGAACAGTCTTTAGATATGCCTCTAAATCATTCACTGTGGCAGCTGTTTTCTCAAGCCCTGATCCTTCAGGCATATCAAGGATGATCATGAACTCGTTCTTGTTATCAAATGGAAGAAGTTTAAGCGGCACTATTCTGAAAACAGCAAGAAGAACCGAAAAAACAAAAAGAAGAAAAATACCACCGAAAAACAGGTTCCGCTTTTTTGAAGAATCTAACAAAGGCTCGACTATTTTTCTGTAAACAGGCCCCACACTTTTTGCCCAGGATCCAGATTCTTCATTATGTCCGCCGGGATGGCCGGCATCTCCTGGCTTGATCGATTTCTTAATCAGAGTGTGGCTCAACCAAGGAACAAATGTAAGTGAAGAAATAAGAGAAAAGATCAGTGCCATAGGCACGTTTATTGCCATTGGAGCCATATATGGCCCCATCATGCCAGTGATGAAAAAAAGCGGAACAAAGCAGGCTATTATGGTGAATGTCGAAATTATTACAGGCCGCAGAACCTCCTTAACCGCAAAAAGAGCCGCGTCAATGCTGTTCTTGAATCTGCCGGACAGCATATGCCTCTGGATATTGTCCACATTCATTATAGGGTCGTCAACAACAAGCCCAAGGGACAAAATCAGGGCGAAAAGAGTCACTCTGTTTATTGTGTAGCCAAGAAGAAGATTGACAAAAAGCGCGAGCGCAAAGCTGACAGGAATGGAAAGCGCAACAACCACTGATTCCTTCCAGCCCATTGAAAAGATGATCAGAACAACGACGATTATTATGGCTTCCAAAAGCCCCCGAAGCAGCTCATTAACCTTGCCTTGGGCCGAATATCCGTAATTCCTCGTAATTTCCACATTCACGCCATCCGGGATAACCGTCTTTTTGAGTTCTTCGAGTTTTACAAGAACATCATTGGCAACGCTCACGGCATTTGTACCCTTTTTCTTGGATATCGCAAGGGTTACGGCTGATGCAGTTTCAGGCTTATCCGCATTCTCGTTTCTTTCCCTGTTTGAGAAACCTATTTTTGTATAGCTTGAAACTTCTTCAGGCCCGTCAGTTATGGATGCAATGTCTTTTAGATAAACCGGCCGCCCCTGACTGACTCCCACGACAAGGTCAGATACTTCGGATGCTTTTTTAATGAAAGAATTAGCAGAGACAGTAAACTCCTTATTAAATCTTGTGTATTCACCAGCTTTGACTGATGCGTCCGTTCCCCTAAGAGCATTTTGAACCTCAAGAAGAGAAACCCCAAGCCCTGCCATTCTCTCAGGCTGAAGTTCTACCCTTACCTCCCTTGTTCTTCCTCCGACAATAGAAGTTCCGGAAGTATTTTTCACCTCCGCAAGGCGGCTTAAGGCTTCCTCGCCTATTCTATGAAGTTCATGGTCATTATATTTTTCAGAATAAAGCGTGATATTAACAATCGGAACATCATCAATCTCAACCGGCTTGACAACCCAACCTTTAACAATCGAAGGAACCCTGTCGACATTCATCATGATCTTGTTATGAAGCTTTACAAGGGAATCCTCCCTGTTCTGGCCGACATAAAACCTGACGGTAACCACGGCCATCTCATGCCCTGACATGGAATAGACATATTCAACACCGTCAAGCTGCCACAGAAGCTTTTCAAGCGGAGTCGCCACAAGCTTTTCAATTTCCTCCGGAGACGCGCCCGGCACATTGACGTAAACATCTGCCATGGGAACAACGATCTGGGGTTCCTCTTCACGCGGAGTAAGTGTTACCGCCGCAATCCCTAGAAGAATGGAAATTGCCACAAAAAACAGGGAAAGCTTTGTTGTCAGAAATGTATTCACAAGGCCAAGAATCATGCCTTTGGGTTTTTCTGCGTTTTCTTCCATGATGTTTCCTCGTTAATAACAAAAAGCAATGTGTGCCAAGGGTTTACCCTGAATTTATGTTATGTTGCCGGTTTAGGCGTAGGGTGCTCAGGCTCTCAGGCCTGCGCACCATCTTTCAGTCAAAAAAGGCTCCTGCTGGATTTTCTTTGATTTCCCAGTCATCTGAATATACTCCGAGCTTTACATATCTATGAAACGTCGACCATTTCCATTCCGACGCTTTTTTCACAAAATTGTGTTTTACAGGGTTAAAATGGACATAATTCATATGATTTTCATAATCACTTTCGTCCCTGATCATATGCTCCCAGAATCTCCTGTGCCAAATGGTCAGCTCTCTTCGCTTTATACGTGAAGGATCTGCAAGCGCCGGGGCATGCAGATGATTGGCTTTCTTTGAAAATCCCGCCTTGATAAGCCGCCACCTGATGGAGAAATCGCTGTCATTTTCAGGCATTGTCCAAATGCAGTGCATATGGTCAGGCAGAACGACCCAGGCATCCACGTGAAAAGGATGCTTTTTTCTTACTGATCTTGCTGTTTCTCCAAGAATGCGAACGTTATCCTCATTCCCGAAAATATTTCTACGAAGGTATGTCGTCACCGTAAAAAAATAGGTAGCTTCTGGAATTTTTACACGCCTGTATTCTGACATACTTGCTCTCCATGAAATACATTGGTGCGCAAGCCTTGCGGCTTGAGCACCCTACATTTACAATTCGTAGCTCATAGGGGCGTGGGGCTTTAAAAAAAAGCCCCCAGGTTTTTTATTTTTTTACGGCATTATACCCAATGATCTCATCCCCGGTAAGCCCAGATAAAATCTCTGTCTTTCCATCAGAAAAGGAACCGGTTTTCACGTATCTCCGCTCCCAGCCCTTTTCTTTTTGAACCATAACGAGTTCAAGCTGGCCTATTTTCTGAATCGACTCCGCTGGCAAAACCACGGCTTCATGCTTTTCAAGGGGAATAAGTAGCTTTCCGAACATTCCGGGATAAATACCTTCATCCTTAGATATCGATGCCTTCACAAGAAATGATCTGCTTTTGGGATCTGCGTAGGGAACTATTTCTTCAAGGGTGGCGTCTATTTCGTTTTTGAGATTAGGCATTGACACTTTAAGGAGCTGTCCTGGTTTCACGCTGTTTATGAGTCCCTCGCGGACAAAGGCCTCAAGCCTCATGAGTCCGCTGGTCTTCATCATGAAAAGAGGCTTTCCTGGAGAAGCGAGGTCTCCTGGCTCGACCATCCTGTTCAGAATCTCTCCGTCTGCAGGAGCTTTTATCTTTGTATATCCTAGGCCGATCTCGGCTTCTTTGACGACTTCCTCAACCTGCCTTATTCCTGATCTTGCTCCTGAAAGAGCCTCCTTTGCCTGCTGGAGTCCTGCTTCTGCCTGTAGATATCTTGATTTTGCCTCTTCAAGCTCTCTGGCGGTTGCTGCCTGGGACGAAAAATATTTCTGGACTCTTTTATATTCCGAATCAGCCTGGGTGAATGCGGCCTGGGCAGAAGCCACAGCCTGGGTCGCTCCTTTTTCCGCAGATCTTGCTCCAGCAAGGGCCTGCTTGGCCTGATCCAGTTTTGCTACAAGCTGCCTGTCATCAATTTCTGCAAGTACCTGGTCTTTTTTTACCTTTGCGCCCGCCGAAACCTCTACACTTTTTACATTGGCTGTAACCAAGGCTTCTATCCTTGATTCAGTTCTTGGCCTGACTGTTCCCACAGCTTCATACCAGTCAGTTACTTCTGTTTTCTCGGCTTTTGCAGTGTTTGTGAATTTAAGATCCTCGTTGCCCTTGGACTCAACTGTTCCTGGCTTGATATCTCCGGAACATCCTCCTGAAAAAGCGACCAGAGCAGCAAAGGCCAAGGACAAAGCAAAATTCTTTCCGTAATTATTATTTTTTTTCATTTTCTCTACCTTCTCCAGCATCTTCATTGAAAAGGTTAATAAGGACGCCTGTCGCCCTGGCCATATCAGCCCTTGACTTTTCCCTGTCATAATGGGCAGAGGCTTTTCGTATTAAAGAACCGTTTCTTGCTAATTCTGTTTCAAGATACCTCGTAATCGGCACAGAACCGCCGTCATACTGCTGTTTTACGAGCTTTAACGATTCTTCTGCCATTGACACCCCGCTTTCAGCGACCTTAAATCTTTCTTCTGATTCCGAAGTTTTCAGATAAGCGTTTTTGACGTCAAGCTGGATATCCATTAAAGCCTGTCTGCTTGCTGCAAGCGATTCATAAAGATTGGCTCTTGCCTTGTCAGCCTCGGCTTTTCTGTAATTTCCTGTGAAAAGATCCCATGAGACGAGGGCTGCAACCATCCAGTTTGCGTCTTCTGTGTCAAACTTTGTATCTGGATAATCCGCATAAAGTCTTCCATTCAGATCGACTTTGGGCATCCACATCCCTTTTGCAACATCCTGGGACATTCTTGCCTGAACCACCTTCTGCCTTACGGATTCAAGCTCCGGCCTTTTTGCCACAGCTGTTTCAAGGGCTTTTTCATAGCTCTCAGGCTTATCAGTCGCGGGAAGAGACGCTTCCTTGAACTCTATTTTTGTTTCAAGCGGCATTCCCATTGCCCTTTTAAGAGCAGCTTCGGCCATCATAACCCTGTTGCGGCTTTTGACAATTTCCTCGTCAGCCTCTGCAACCCGAACTTTAAGGGAAAGAATATCAGACTTAAGAGCACCGCCCGAGGCGAATCTGACCTCCATAATTCTCAGCTGCTCCCTGACTGTATCAGATGACTGCTTTGCTATTCTTTCAAATTCCCTCGCAGAAAATAAATCAAAATAGGCATTTATAACCGAAGAGATGACCCTGTTTCCAGCAGCAAGACGATCCTTTTCAGAAATCTTTTTTTCGATTCCGGCCATTCTGACTCGTGTCATATCCTGACCACCGCGATACAAATTTACACCTGCGCTTGCACCGAATTCATAATTGTCATACCAGCCAGGATCATTGAAATTTGTGCCAGGCGGAAGCTTTCTCTGGTCTATTGTCTTGAAAAGATATCCGGACGGAGCATCGCCCTGGGAATATTCGCCATAAACTCCAGCCTTTGGCCATAATGCTGACTCGGCCTCTGTTCTCATTGCGTCGGCCCTGTCAATCCTGGCCGAAGCCATCAGCATTTCAGGATTGTTTTTAAGGGCAATTTTTATGGCATCGCCAATGCCTGCGCTTCCGCTGAGGATACAGGTTCCGGGGCCGGGCCCATCTTTCAGAATATTTCCTGAAGCGTCGCATAAAGCGTCAGGATGCTCCTTAATAATTTCATCGTAGGTGTAGGTCTTAAAACCTGTAAATCCAGAGGAAAGAAAAAAAGCTGCTGTCAGGATAAAGCATTTTGCTACGAGAGCTCCTGGTTTCATAATCACCTTATCTCCCAATTGCTTATGATGACCCCCAATCGTTTGGCAAGATAGACTTCACGCGCAATTACTTCTAAAAATCCGGGGTCTTATTTAATGATGGCTATGATTGAGTCTGCCGCTATATTGGATAGTTTTAATTTTTTGATCTCACAATTTTCGTAAAACTCTATCATGGTCTCATCAGATGTCAATGCTTCAAGTTCTCCAAGAACCTCTTCTTCTTTAAGAATTCCTGAGATCATTGCCGCAATACCCTTTATTTCCTTATCATCAGATGAAAAATATGGTTTGATAAGTCCTTTCGCCTTTATACATAAATCAGGGCGTTCACCCGCAAGCCTCGCCAGTGCCCATAAAGCTCCGCGCTGGAGCATTTCAAGCTCAAGATAATTTCCATCTTCCATCAAGTATGAAATAAGGATACGGTTATATTCATCCGCAAGCTTCCTATGCCTGGACATTATTTCGCCCATTGCCTCGGGAGATCCCCAGCCTATTCCGCCGGACTCATCATTAAGTGTCCACATGAGGCGCCTCATTACTATTCTTGCAGACTCCATGTTTTCGTCAGCCATTTTGGACACAATACTTCCGGTCGCAGTGATTGCTCTCCATCTAAGAAGCTGATTGCTGTCAAAATACATGGAAAAAAGCACTGCAAGCACAAGTCTTGGAGAATAGCTTTCAAAACAGCAGCCATAAGTAAACTGTTCGGAAAGAAGCATTTCCCTGACATGGGCCTTAAGTTTTGATGAGCTGTAATTCTTCTTTTCCATATATTCCTGTCAGAAAGTTATAATGTCATAGCCGTTATTAAAAAATGCGGCCATTGAAGGATGCCCCTTCATGTCGTCAAGTATGGAAAGGTTCTGGTTTTTTGCCGAATCAAGAGCATTCATCTTAATAGCGCATGCCTTGCAAACTCCTGCGACAAGCCCTATCTCCTTTACTTTTTCCCACATGGAATTTAAGGGATTGCCGGGCAACGCAAGGTCAGGAATAAGGGCCGTTGCTGCTCCTTCCATTACTATTTTGACGTCCACTCCTTTTTCATTCATGTCCAGGGCATTTAAAAGAACATGGATAAAACAGACAGGATCGCCCTTGAATGCAAAAAATGCTTTTTTCATTATTCACTTCCTTTCTTGGAAAGAGACGTTTCGATATGTGGGGTTACAAGAGGCGTGGCAGAAAAATTAACGGCCCTCGTGGGAGGGCCGTATTCAAATCATGAGGCTTTGATATGCTCGCCCATTTTCTTGCCGAATTCGAAACAAAGATCCCTTGAAGCTGTATCAGGTATATACTTTACTCTCAGTGCTGGTTCCACAACCTTGAACTTCATATTTTCAAGTTCTGTAGCAAGCAGGTTTGCTGCTTCTCCGCTCCAGCCATAGGAACCGAATGATGCCGCAATTCTGTTTGATGGCTTCAGTCCCTTGATGTAGGTCATGACGTCCATCAAGGCAGGGAAAATATTGTTGTTGAGCGTCGGAGAGCCGACTATAAGGGCCTTGGCGTCGAGCATCTCGGTCATTACGTCGCTTCTGTGCCATTTTCTCGCCTGCATTGGTATTGCTTTTACGCCTGTGGCAAGAAGGCCTGACACGATCTCATCCGCCATTATTTCGGTCGAATGCCACATACTGTCATAGAGAACAAGGGCCTTCTGGTCGGTCTTCTGAAGACTCCAATCATTGTATGCCGAAATGATCGCACCCGGATCTTTTCTCCAGATTATTCCATGATCAGGGCATATTGTCTTGATCTCAAGCCCGCTTTCAGCAACCGATTTAAGAAGCTTCTGGATCAGGTCGGAAAAAAGGGTCAGAATATTTGCGTAATATTTTTTGGCATGGGGCATGATGAGTTCGCCCACTTCATCATCAAATGTCTCTGAGCCCGCATAGTGCTGGCCGAATGCGTCGCTGGAAAAAAGAATCTTGTCCTCAACTGCATATGTGAACATGCTGTCCGGCCAGTGAAGCATCCTTGTTTCAATGAACTTGAGATTACGCTTTCCGATATTGATGGCTTCACCATCTGCAACAGGCTGATATTTCAGATCATTTCCGAAATGGGCAGCAAGATTTTTAGCCCCCATTTTGGAGCATAAAATAGGCTTGTCAGGCCCGATAACGCTCATGAGATGTGGCAACCCGCCAGAATGATCCATTTCAGTATGATTGCTGATTATGACGTCGATCTTTTTAGGATCTATAACCCTTGAGATATTGGCCATCATTTCGTCCGTAAAATCAGACTTTACGGTGTCAATGAGGGTGATTTTTTCATCGATTATAAGGAATGCATTGTATGTTGTTCCAAGATACGTGGAATAGCCGTGAAAATCCCTTATGTTCCAGTCTCTTACGCCTACATTATATATCCCTGGCGCTATTTCTACAGGTCTCATTTTGTCCTCTGACTAAATTTATTATTGATTGTCTCGCATAAAATCAAAAAAGGCATCAGCGTCATGCCTTGCTTGATCCGGCATCCAGCTTTTTCAGATACTTCTGGATTCCTGCCTTAGCGGGAATGACGAAAATCGGACTTTTTTGCTATATTGTAATTGCGGATTCGTAGGTCGGATTAAAATGTCCTTTGCTATTAATCCGACCTTATCCATGTTTTTATCTTTTATTTTTTTTCGAAATCATCCTTGGAAGCTCCGCAGACCGGGCATGTCCAGTCTTCAGGAATATCAGCAAAAGCGGTTCCAGCAGGAATACCTCCTTCTGAATCGCCTTCTGCCGGATCATAAACATAGCCGCATACAGTACAAACATATTTATCCATAAAAACTACCTCCAAAATCAGTTATTTGTTTAAACCTGAAACCTTCTCAGATATTAAGTCAAGTATTGCATCAAGATTAACGTCCTGATCCTTATAATCAGGCGTTTTCCAAAAAACATCATATTTAAAGCCATCAGCTTCTGATTCATTACTTCCGATGAAAATTTTCATGGCAGAATTTATATCCCCATGAAACTTCTCTATTCCCGCTGGATTTACAAACCCAAGATCAATCCCTTTTTCAGCCATAAGCGGAACAAGGCCAGAATGAACTTTTTCAGAAGGATTTATTCCGAAAGACTCTGCATCGTAAACGCAGCCAGCTTCTTTCATGGTAAAGGCAGCTGCGGCAGGCCCTAAAAAAGAATTATCCCTGCATAAAAAAACGAGCCTCAGCCTTGTCATATATTGCCTTATTAGCCGCTCTGCCTCTGTCCTGACATCATTTTCAGCTGTCGGGTGCTTTGCCATATCACCAGGTTTTTCTATTTCCCTATAACCAAGCATTCCCTCATAGGATGCTCCGGCAGCGTCATAAAAATACCTCATCATGAGATCAAAGCCTTCAAAAAGCCTTTTGCCTTTTGTGGCACCAAGGCCAAGAAAAAAACCTTTTCTGAATGGCCTTATTGGATCATCAAGATTAAGCCTGTATTTCCTTGACCACAAAGGCTGGGTTCTGTCAATCAGGGCCTTCAACTGGGAAGGAGCCGAATAAAAAAATGCTGGTGAGCCTGTCACAATAATTGTCGCCCTGCGCATAAGCGGATAAATCAGGGTTTCGACATCATCTTTTATGGGACAGGTGCCTGTTTTCTCGCAGGCCGTATATTCAAGGCATGGAGAAATCTTGTAATCATAAGGATTGATTGTAATGGTCTCGGCACCCATTTCTGCAGCTGCTTTCATGAAAATCGAAAGAAGATGTGCTGTGTTGCCTTTTTTTCTCGGACTTCCCTGAATTCCTAAAACAAGCATATATTCTCCTTGATGAAACACGGAACAAACGAAAAACACGAAAAAGGCCCGTTTCTATTTAGATCAGATTCCGTATCTTTGGTTTGTTACGCACTCATAAAAATCAAAAATTTTTTTTGCGTAACTTTTTTTCAAAAAAGCGATCGGCCTGATTATTTAAAGGCTCCAGGCATTATAAAAACCTGGAGCCTTTTTTATCATTTCTTATGACATCCAAGACAATCTGCGGTAGGCCCGGTGTCTTTGCCTGCTGCCATCAGCTTTCCGTGGCAGTCCCGGCACATATTCATCACGCCTTTTTCCTTTATTTTGCCAGATGCCTTTAAAGCTTCAATCTGACCGCCTTTAGGCGGGAACATCTTATGACAGGCTCCGCACCCGCCATCAATCTTAACATGCTCCTCATGGGAAAATGAAATATTCCCCTTTGAAGATTTTATCACAGCAGGGTTATCCGGGCCTTTTCCGCTTTCGCCAAGAGCCAATCCCGTCATAACTGCAAGAATTATAACAAAAACAACAAGCCAGAATCCTGTTCCAAGTATTTTTTCATTAATATGCTTCTTCATGATGCAGATCTTCTTCCTTTATCTTATGGCTGAAAAGCTTGTAAGCCCAACCCTGATAAGCGAGTACCATGGGTATAAAAATAAGCACGACTATGAGCATTATTCTTAAGGTCAGAGGACTTGACGAAGAATTGAAAGCCGTAAGTGAAAGATTCTTATCTATGCTGGATGGAAAAAGATTCGGGAAAAGACCGGCTATCCCGAAAAATGTCGTGAAAACAATTGCCACGCAGGATGCGCCCCACGCCCTGAAATACATTTTCTTTGCCGCCAGAATTCTTGCCACGACAAGTCCTGCAACAGCAAGAACAATTATCAGGTATAGGGCCGGGTATTTTGAATAATTTTCAAAAAGATTGGTAGCAAATTTGCTGTAAGCGACAAAACCTGCCACGCCAGCCACAATCACTGGCCAAAGCACTGAAACAGCCTTGATCGACCTTGCCTGAAGGTCGTTTTCGGTTCTGATGCAAAGCCAGAGGCTGCCGTGCATAGCAAACAGAAGAACAAAAACAATGCCGCCGAGTATTCCGTAAGGCGTAAGCAGAGTGAAAAGATTGCCCTGAAATACTCCGTTTGCGTCAAAAGGAATTCCTGAAAAAATATTGGCAAAAGCAACTCCAAAAAGAAGAGCAGGAGCAAGACTTCCCACAAATATGCAGGAATCCCAGATGAACGTCCATGCCTTCTTTTCGGAAAGACCTCTGAATTCGAAAGAAACGCCCCTTATTATAAGGGTAAAAAGAATAAGCATCAGAGGAACATAAAGCGTTGAGAACATTGTGGCATAAACCAGAGGAAAGGCTGCGAAGGTGACGCCTCCGGCGGTTATCAGCCACACTTCGTTCCCGTCCCATAAAGGGCCGAGGGAATTGATCATCATTTTTTTGTCAGTGTCGGTTTTCCCTAAAAAAGGATAAAGAATCCCTATTCCAAGGTCAAAACCGCTTGTCATGAAAAAAAGCGCCCATAAAAGGCCCCAGAGAAAAAACCAAATCGACTGCATTATCATTTCAGGCTCTCCTTCCATCCATATTCTTGTTTTTCGTTAAGCATGCTCAATCTCTGCAACCGCAGGAGCAGGGCCTTTTATTGCATTGATTGCCATCATGTAAAAACCTGCGAAACCGAGCAGACCATAAACCACCAAAAAACCGATCAAGGTTATTAGGACATGTTCGGATGGTAAAACAGAAGCTGCCTGAGAGGTTTTCATGAGGCCATAAACGATCCAGGGCTGGCGGCCTACTTCTGCCACAACCCATCCGGCTTCAATTGCAAGGTATGGAAGAGGTATTGAAAAAAGGAGTATTCTGAGAAGCCACGGGCTTTCCATAATTTTTTTGCGCCTGAACCACGCTATGATTGTTATAAGTGGAAAATAAAAACCTAATCCCACCATAACCTTGAATGCGAGGGCTGTTATTGCAACAGGAGGTCTTTCTTCTTTTGGAAAATCCTTAAGCCCTTTAACAACAGCATTCACATCGTGGTAGGCAAGAAAACTGAGAACACCCGGAATAGCGCCGATTTCAATCTTGTTTTTTTCATTTTCTTCATCTGGCCAGGCAAAAAGATAAACAGGGGCCATAGCCTTGGTTTCCCAATGAGATTCCATTGCAGCGAGCTTTGCAGGCTGTTTTTTTGCAACGTCTATTGCATGAATATCGCCTTCTATTACAAGAAAGATTGATGCAACAAGCCCAAAAACAAGAGCTATGTTAAATGACCGGGTAAAAACATCAACATGCTGTTTTTTAAGAAGATGGTAAGCGCTGATGCCCATTACAAAGAATGCGCCCAATATATAGGCACTTGACAGGGTATGAAGAATTTCAAGAGCTGCAAATTCCTGGGTTATGATTGCCCATAAATCGGTCAGCTCTGCCCTGCCGTTTCTTATTGTAAAACCCACAGGATGCTGCATCCATGCGTTTGCTATAAGGATCCACACGGCAGAAATGCTTCCTCCTATTGCCACAAGCCACATGACAAAGGCATGGGCTTTTGCCGAAAGCTTTTTCCAGCCGAAAATCCAGATACCAATGAATGTGGATTCAAGAAAAAAGGCGACAGTTGCTTCAATCGCAAGAAGAGAACCAAAAATATCACCCACATAGACCGAATACTTGGACCAGTTGGTTCCGAACTGAAACTCAAGACTTATGCCTGTAACAACTCCGACCGCAAAATTTATTAAAAAAAGTTTGCCCCAGAATTTGGTCATCCGAAGATATGTTTCATCTCCGGTTTTTGCATACTTTGTTTCCATTATTGCAATAAGGAATGAAAGGCCCAAGGTGAGCGGAACAAAAAGAAAATGAAACATCGTGGCGACGGCAAATTGCAGCCTGGACAGCAGCAGCACATCCATGGAAAAAGCCTCCTTTAACATAATAAAATACTGTTGCGGCTGCGTTCAATATTTCCCTCGCCGACTGAAAAGCTTATGCAGGCCACCTCTAAAAATTGCCTTTTTTGCCAAAGCTTAATCAGGCAGCGTCGTACTCGAAGCCTCACTTATACCTCATGAACTACGCTTCTTAGTGCGACGCTGATGATTCCCTTGAATTAACAAATTAAAAATTCAAATTTTTAGAGGAACCCTGTGTCTTTAAAACAATCTGAATACTGAACGCAGCTTTTATAAAAACTTTACCCGCATTTATTTCAAACGATCATCTACTTTGGGACCAGCACAATCAGGTGTATAACAGGTTACATCCACAAACTCACATTTTTCCTTGCAACCAGGACACTGCTCGGGTGGTGTTTCTGCTTCTACACGGTAACCGCATTTCTGGCATTTCCATACTGTGGCCATAAATACCTCCTCAAGTTGTGTGCTTTTTTTAAAAAACATCCGAATCAAACGGGATACCCGCTCAATCCGGATGTTTGTCTGTTATCAATTACCTTGCCATGCAAGTCTTGATGGCCTCGCAAAAAATCAAAAAGGTGTCTGCGTCATGCCGGACTTGATCAGGTAGCCAGTGTTTTCAGCTACTTCTTTATTCCGGCCTGAGCAGAAATGACGTGAACCGGACTTTTTGCGACCTTTTCAAGTATTACATTATGCTCCTGCTGCTGCCTGGGCTCCGGCTGCAGGAGGCAGGCGCTGTCCAAGCTCCCTGTCCAGCATGAAAATGCCAGACTTGGAATCTGCGATCAGCTTGAGCTGCTCAATTATTCCGCCGGCGTTTTCTTCCTCTTCAACCTGTTCTGTAACGAACCAGTGAAGGAAAATACCTGCGGCGTGATCTTTTTCCTTGATTGAAAGATCAACAAGGCTGTTTATTCTTGATGTAATATACTGCTCATGTTTGAGGGCTGCCTCAAATATTGCAAGGGGTGAAGCCCACTCAGTTTCCGGAGCGTCTATTTTTGCAAGTTTTACCTTGCCGCCCCTCTGGATGATATAATCATAGAATTTACGAGAATGAATATATTCTTCCTGGGCCTGAATATCCATCCAGTGAGCAAATCCCGGAAGATTACACGACTTGAAATAAGCCGACATCGACATATAAAGATAGGCTGAGAATGCTTCTGCATTTATCTGATCATTCAGAGCCTTTTCCATTTTTGCACTTATCATTGGTTAGCCTTTCCAGACGCCATGAAGGTTACAGAATTCTCTGGCGACGACAGATGCGGCGTCTGATTTGAACTCTGCTTCAGGAACTTCGCCAGGCTTGAGGAATTTTCTGCATGTCATATCGCCATCCACAATCTGAATCCACTCAATATAATGTTTGTCTTCCATCGGATGAGCAACACTTCCAACCTTAACTTTAAAACCGCCTGCCACTTTTTCAACAACAGGAATATGTTTTTCCTTTGCAGCATCAACGGTGTTTTCTGTCATAAGAACCATAGGCTTTCCACAGCATGCAAGAGGGCCTTTTCCAGCGCGGATTACTTCAACCATATTTTCACATGCTTCGCATTTGTATATTTCGAGTCTTGACGGCATTATTTTATCCTTAATTATCAGAAGTTATTAAAATATTTATAATTTTACCAGTTTTCAGCAATAATTTCAAAATGAGCCTGGGGATGAGCACATGCAGGACACATTTTCGGAGCTTCGAGCGCTTCGTGAAGGTATCCGCAGTTTCTGCATCTCCATGTTACTTTTTCGCTTCTCTTGAATACCCTGCCTGCTTCTATATTTGCGGCAAGGTCACGATATCTTTTTTCATGCTGTTTTTCAGCCACCGAAACCATGTCAAAAATCATTGCAACCGCTTCAAAGCCTTCTTCACGAGCAATCTTGGCAAAATCAGGATATATGATTGTATACTCCTCGTGCTCGCCTTCTGCCGCTGCAACAAGATTGTCGAGGGTAGACTTTACAATTCCGGCAGGATATGAAGCGGTTATTTCCACCATACCGCCTTCAAGAAAACTGAAAAAACGCTTTGCATGCTCTTTTTCCTGATGAGCTGTTTCTTCAAAAATGTCCGCTATCTGAACATATCCATCTTTTTTGGCCTGACCTGCAAAATAAGTGTAACGGTTTCTGGCTTGTGATTCACCTGCGAACGCTGCAAGAAGATTTTTTTCGGTTCTGGTTCCTATTATAGACTTCAATGTGTCCCCCTTATTAGAGTTTAATATTTGCTATTCATTTATTCTTAAAAAATTTTATGGCCAGAAGCCTTTGACTTCATGGGCTTTTTTTTCAGCTTCGGCCAGCTTTATTATCTTGTAGGCCGAGTCACGCAAAACCCCGAACAAAATGCCGCATCCTGAGTCTTCTCTGTACTCGTCTCCTGACTGGGCTAGTTCAAGCATAATCTTTGCCAAATCTATTGTTTTTTCTATGTTTTGATTGCAGGTCTTCACCTTGACCCCCTGCCTTTATATTGAATATCAGCATCACATTCAAATTACGCAAAATCTTGATGCAGTTAATTCAATTTACGTGCCAAAGAGAAAACAAACCATTAATATGCTGTTATTTCTATATAATAATGAAAAAAAGAGCCTGCTCAATAGTGTCCCGATCTTCGGGGGACGGGACAGCTTGACCCATAAGGACAGTGAAAAGATCAGTTATAAACAAAAAACATCCTGATTTAACTGACAAAAATGATTTAAATTATAAACAGCTTTTGTCTGCTACACATGAATCAAATCCATGAGACAAAAACGTATCACAAAACATTCAATTGCTTCAAGAAAAAGAAAACCCCCTTCAAAATAAAGAACTTAGAGCCTCCTGCCAGCGCCTCATTTGATGGCACGACGATTGCAAAACAAAATACAGATGAATTTAAATAGTTATAAAACAATAAACAAGACAAGGAGAATCAGAATGATGACACTTGAAGAAATAGGCAATGACTTACATCTTAAGAATTCTATAGACTGGGAAATGACACCGGCACATGCTGTGTCTCTCTACCTTGAGTGGGGCGGAAGCTGGATCAAGGGAAACAATAATTTCGTGCATGGTAAAAATGATGTATCTTATTATTTTACGGTATACTACTGGGATGCGGAGCCATGTGTTTACTTTATCAAAAGAAACTCAGAAGAAGCGGTTGAGCTTGCAAAAATTGAATTGCCAAAGGAATTACAGAGATCATTCGTTGATTCTGTTGCGGGAAACAGAGGTGTATACCCTGTTGAAGGCGAAGTAAAAAAGTGGCTTCAATCCCTGCTGATGCTAAACTAAAAATAATAAGGCATTCAGCTGCATTGGAACAAAATGGGCTGAATGCTTTTTTTATTTAAAGATTATCTTTTGTAATCTCGCAAAAAGTCAGACAATTGTTTAAGCTTCATGACAGACTTGATCCGTCATTTTTATATTTTCAGGCACTTCTGGGTTCATGCCTTAGCCGGAATGACTGAATAGCCACGCCGGAATCCAGAAGTATTTGAAAACAATGGACATGCCATGCTACAGATATTTATCATCCTATTATTATTTTCCCGAGGATTCACAGGCTCAGGTTTGAAGCAAAGAAAATCGCATGCATTTTTTTAAATAATCCTTTACAATTGCATTTTCCAAATCAAACTGAAGCACCCCATTGATAGCTCTCCTAAAATATAGGCTTTCCTAAAACCCTTTGGAGATTATGATCTCTATGTCAGAAAACATATCAATGCAGAAGATTCTCATAATTGATGACACGCCTGACAATATAAGAATTCTGAATGAAATACTCCGCAATGATTACAGGATTTTCTTCGCCACAAGGGGAGAACAGGGGCTGGAGATCGCTAAAAGAGAACTGCCTGATATTATTCTTCTGGATATTCTCATGCCTGAAATGGACGGATACGAAGTCTGCTCGATTCTTAAATCAGATGAAGCGACCGTATGGATCCCTGTAATTTTTGTCACAGCCATGGTCAGCGTTGAAGAGGAAGCCAAAGGCCTTGAAGCCGGAGCAATCGACTATATTACAAAGCCATTCAGCCCGCCTATTGTAAAAAACAGAATCAGAAACCATCTTAAGCTGAAAAGTTACAGCGATGCCCTTAAAATGCTCAGCGAGGTTCTTGCCCAGAAAAACCGGGAACTTGATATTCTTGCCAAGCACGATGGATTAACCGGACTTGCAAACCGCAGACACTTCGATGAAGTGATGGATGCTGAAGTAAGAAGAGCGCACAGAAGCGGCGAATGTCTTTCCATAATACTCTGCGATATCGATTACTTCAAACGCTATAATGACCACTACGGACACCTTGCAGGCGATGACTGCCTCCGTCACATAAGTGAGATTATTAAAAGAATTTTCCAAAGATCAAGCGACCTTACTGCCAGGTACGGAGGAGAAGAATTTGTAATCATATTGCCGGACACATCCCCGGAAGGCGCGTTAAGACTCGCTGAAAAGTTCAGACTCGAAACAATTTCCGAAAATCTGCCCCATGCCTGCTCTGATATTGCCGACTGCGTGACAATCAGCATAGGAGTGGCAAGCGCTATGGTGACAAACGAAAAGATGTCGCCAAAATGGTTCACCAGCAAGGCCGACTCAGCCCTTTACAAGTCCAAGGAAAACGGAAGAAACAGAGTCACAGCAGCTTCCATGGAATAAGGTTGATTGTCGCGCAAAAAGTACAATTTCAGTCATTACGGCTTAGGCCGGAATCCTTAATTGTCTGGAAATACAATGATGCCGGATGAAGCCAGGCACGACGCTGAAGACCTTTTTTCTGTTTTTGCGAGACCATCAATATAAGGTGCAAAATGAAAATCAAACTTCTTCTTCCCATTGCTGTTTTCTTTATAATTATGGGCTTTAGCATTTATTTCACAAGCATCCATGATAATTACCATTCCATAGAGCATCGCCATGCAGCAATGTCGCTCGCTGCAAACAAAGCTTATTCCATAGAGAGGGAACTCTCCTCTGCCCTTTCCGTCACAGCTACACTCGAGTTATTTCTCAAGCATGACAAAAATTTTCTGGAAGAATTCGACGAGATAGCTGAAAGCCTTATAAAGGCAAATGTGGTCATAAGCAGCATAGGGCTTGCACCCGGTGGAGTTATTTCAAAGATGTATCCCCTGGCAGGAAACGAAAAAGCCATTGGCCACGATCTGCTGAATGCCCCCAAGCGCCGGGAGGAATCTCTTCTGGCGATAAAGACGGGCAAGCTGACCTTTGCCGGGCCATTTGAGCTTGTGCAGGGGGGACTCGCGATGGTTGGAAGATTGCCGGTCTTTATCCCTGAAGGTGTTGAGAACAAAAAATTCTGGGGCTTCGCCATCGCAATCATCAATGTTCAGGATTTTCTGAAGAGAGTCGATATCCAGCAGCTTGAAAAAGACGGATACATATATGAATTATCCGGCATCCATCCTGATACCGGACAAAAGCATATTTTTGCGACGAACGGAACATCGGAGGATTTTAAATCCCCGGTGGATTTTTCCTTTGAAGTGCCCAACGCCAAATGGACCATTTCCCTATCTACAAAAAAAGGATGGCATTCTGCGTCACATTCTCTCTTGTTTTATTTCCTGTCCTTCATAACAGCAATGTCTCTGTCCACAAGTTTTTTTATCATACTCAGACATTTAGAATTACGCAGAAAGCATGAAGAAAAGCTTCTTGAAAACCACAAACATTTCGATCAGCTCAACCAGGATTTAGTTTCTGAAATAGATGAGCGCAGGCATATTGAAGCTGAACTAAGGGTATCTGAAGAAAAATTCTCCAAACTTTTCCTTTCAAGCCCCAACATCATGATTGTCACTGACCCAGCAACTGGCCTTATACTTGAAACAAACGAAGTATTCCACCGCACTTTCGGATTCAGCCATGAAGAAACTTCAGGAAAGACCTATCTTGAGCTTGGCATATGGAATGACCTTGAACAGCGCAGAATGTTTGCAAGGCAGATAAAGGAAAAAGGAGAAAGCGGTGGGCATGATATTGATATGATCAGAAAGGACGGAACACCACTTAAAGGAGTGATAATAGGCAAACTTTTAAAACTGGAAAATACAGACAGACTTTTGTGCATAGTCACGGACATGACCGAACGCCGCAGACTGGAGGAAAACCTTATAATCAGCGAAGAGCGTTACAGGACACTTTTTGAAAATGCAAACGACTCCATTTTCATTTTGGATGAAAATGGCAGATTTGTTTCTGTCAACAACAAGGCAGTAGAAAAGCTCGGATACACAGAGTCGGAGCTTTTGACCATGGGGCCTGGAGACATAGATGATGAGGAATTTGGCAGCCAGTTATTATCAAGATTAAGCCAGATCCATGAGCATGGATCAGCAATATTTGAATCCGTTCATGTCACTAAAGATGGGGTTAAAATCCCTGTGGAAATTAACGCAAAAATGATCTGTCTTGGTGACAAGACAAGATGTATCGGCGTTGTAAGGGATATTACGGAGCGCAAGCAATATGAGGAGGAACTCCACCACTCCCGCCAAGTGCTGAGAATGATTCTGGACAATATCCCCCAAAGGGTTTTCTGGAAGGACAAGGGGCTGCGCTATGCAGGCTGCAACAGACTTTTTGCAGAAGATACCGGGCTCGATACGCCTGAAGCAGTCATTGGCAAAACCGATTATGATTTCTCATGGAAGGAAGACGCAGAAAAATTCAGGGCCGAAGACATGAAGATCATGGGCACGGGAATTCCAAGGATTAATTATGAGCTGTCTTTTAGGCATAACGATGAAGAAACTCACTGGGCAAGGATCAGCAAGATTCCTCTCTATGACATAGACGGAAAGGCCTTCGGCGTACTCGGAACCTTTGAAGACATTACATTATCCAGGAAAGCAGAAGAAAAAAACAAGCTTCTTGCATCCATTGTCGAATCATCCGAAGACGCCATAATTGGGAAATCAATTGACGGAATCATAGCCAGCTGGAACCGCGGAGCTGAAAAAATATTTGGTTATTCTGAAAATGAAATAATCGGCAAATCCATGATGATTCTCATCCCCGAAGGTTATGAAGACGAGGAATCAGGAATCCTTGAAACAATAAGCTTCGGAGGCTCGGTTGAGCACCTCGAGACCAGTCGCAAGCACAAGGACGGCCACTTAGTATCTGTTTCAGTATCAGTATCCCCAATCAAAGACAAAAACGATGAAATAACTGGAGCGTCAAGCATTGCAAGGGATATAAGCCAGCGCAAACAGGCCGAAGAGAAACTCCAGCTTCTGAACGAGAGATTCGAGATAGCGGTAAAATCCGCTGATATCGGAGTTTGGGACTGGGATGTCATAAACAACCAGTTGTTCTGGGATGAAAGGATGTTCAGGCTTTACGGCATTGATAAATTTGATTTTAGAGGTGCCTATGAATCATGGCTTAAAGGTATTCACCCTGAAGATAAACTGCGCGGAGACGAAGAAATCCGGCAGGCCCTTGAGAATAAAAAAGAGTTTAATACGGAATTCAGGGTTATCTGGCCAAACGGACAAATCCGCCATTTAAGAGCCTTTGGCCGTGTTCAAAGGGATGAGACAGGGCAGGCCCTTAGAATGACTGGAATCAACTATGATATTACTGCCATTAAAGAGGCCGAAGAAAGACTGCTGCAAGATCAGAAAAGACTCCAGAGTCTTATAAAGGTTTCACAGTTCCGGACAAAGGACGTAAAAGAACTTCTCGATTTCGCACTTGAAGAGGCAATAAGCCTTACCGGCAGCAAAATTGGCTACATATATCACTACGACAGTGAAAAGCAGGAATTCTCCCTCGACAGCTATTCAAAAACAGTAATGAAGGAATGCGCCATAGTTTCCCCAAAAGTTTGTTATACCCTTGAAAATACGGGGATATGGGGAGAAGCGGTAAGGCAGAGAAGGCCTATCCTCATCAATGATTACAATGCCTTTCATCCCTTAAAAAAAGGTTACCCTGAAGGACACGCCCATCTTTTAAGATATCTGACCATACCAGTTTTCAATAATGATGAGATTATTGGTGTGGTTGGAGTAGCAAACCGTGAAACAGATTATAACCAGTCGGATATACTCCAGCTTACACTTTTGATGGATTCAACCTGGAAAGTCGCCGAACGCATAAGATCGGAAAAAGAACTTTTTGAGGCAAAAGAGGCGGCAGAGGCGGCCACAAGAGCAAAAAGCGCTTTCCTCGCAAATATGAGCCATGAAATCCGCACCCCGATGAACGCCATCCTCGGCCTCGGACATCTCATAATGCAGACAGAGCTTTCTCCAAAGCAATGGGATTATCTTAACAAAATCAATTCTTCGGCCAAATCCCTCCTTGGAATTCTTAATGATATTCTGGATTTTTCAAAAATAGAGGCTGGCAAGCTTGAAATAGAAAAGGCTGATTTTTCCCTCAATGAAACTCTTAACAGAATTTCCAGCCTGATTACGGTTCGTTCCGATCAGAAGGGCCTTGAAATTCTTTATTCAATAAATCCTGATGTGCCGGACAGCCTTGTAGGTGATTCAATGAGGCTGGAACAGATCCTTGTGAACCTAATAGGAAACGCCGTAAAATTCACAGAAAAGGGACTGATCATTCTTTCTGTTTCGGTTGAGCCAGAAGATATCGAAGACGAAAAGATCATGCTCCGTTTTTCTATCAAGGACAGCGGTGTCGGCCTTAGCCCTGATCTGCTTGGCAAACTGTTTCAGCCATTCACCCAGTCAGACACTTCAACAACCAGGCGTTATGGAGGAACAGGCCTAGGGCTTAGCATCTGCAAACGCCTTGTGGAAATGATGGAAGGCACCATAACTGCTGAAAGTGAACCTGGGAAAGGAAGCACCTTCTCATTTACAGGAGTATTTGAAAAAAGCTCAAAAGATATTGCGGATATTTTCAGCGTAACTTCGGATCTGGCAGGAATGAAAATAATTGTGGCCGATGATAACCCGGTGTCGCTTGAAGTGCTGAGTGAAATGCTGAAGAGACTATCGCTCAGGGTGACTGCCGTTTCTTCAGGCAAGGCGGTTCTAAGAGAGCTTAACCAGTCACAAGGCTCAGATTCTGATCCTTACCAACTTGCCCTCATTGACTGGAGGATGCCGGAAATGGATGGGCTTGAAACCGCGCAAAAAATCAAGAATTCAAATTTTCATCCTTTTGTACCTGTAATAATCATAACCTCAGCATTCGGTGGTGAAAAAATAAGGCAAAGAGCCTCAGATATAGGAATCAGGACGTTCCTCTCAAAACCTGTAATGCCGCATATTCTATACAGAAGCATCTGGGAAGCTGTCGGCAATGTGCAGCCAAGGTTGAATCATTACAGTGATTCCGAATCACCCGGAACAAAAAGCATACAGACGCTGAAAGGAGCCAGGATTCTTCTTGTTGAAGATCATCCCATCAATCAGCAGGTCGCAAGGGAGATCCTTGTAAATGCGGGAATGGAAGTGCTCATAGCGGATAATGGCAAAAAAGCTGTGGAAGCAATCAGGAAAGACGGGAAGAATTTCAGCGCAGTGCTCATGGATATCCAGATGCCAGTTATGGACGGCTATGAAGCAACCGCAAAAATCAGGGCAGACTGGTCTGCGGATGATCTGCCGATAATTGCCATGACTGCCCACGCCATGCTGGATGAACGGGAAAAATGCCTGAGGGCAGACATGAATGATCATATTGCCAAGCCCATAGATGTCGAAGATCTCTACAGGACCCTCATTAAATGGCTAAAGCCTACATCGGCTGCTTCCATTAAAGAAACAGCTGTCTGCGAGTATATGACAGACGAGTCATGCCTGCCGGATAATCTTCCTGGATTCAATGTATCAGCAGGGCTAAAAAGAATAGGTGGTAACAGAAAACTTTTCAGGGATCTTGTAATAAGTTTCAAAAATCAGAATCTCTCAACAGTCAGTGATATGGCAAAGGCCCTGAACTCAGGCCAGATTGAAAAAGCAGAGACATTAGCGCACACATTGAAGGGGCTGGCAGGAAATCTTGGAGCCGAAGCCATGTTTTCTGCATCTGTAAAAATAGAAATGGCCATCAGAAACAATAATACAGACATGATCCCATCTCTTATCGACGAACTTGAAATCCAGATGAAAAAAACTTTTGGAGCTGCCGAAATACTTGAGTCAGAAAATAAGAAATCTTTTGAACACAAAGGAATGGCAGCTTTATCAAAGGAAAAAACCGAAGCATTATTAGCTGAGCTTAAATGCATGCTTCTTGCCTGTGACCTGAGGGCAGAGGATGTTCTTAAAAAATTGTGTCTTGTAATGCCAGAATCACCGGAGCTTTCTGAACTTAAAAAGCATATTGACATGCTTGATTTCAAAAAAGCAGAGAATGTTCTGTCCGGTATTTTGAAAACATAGACATCCTATTTCGCACCATCAAGAATTTATTCCAATTTTGACAATGTCGCAAAAAATCCGATTCCTGTCATTCCGGCGAAGGCCGGAATCCAGAAATGGCTGAAATTACTGGATTCGGATCAAGTCCGGCATGACGTCGATGCTTTTTTTGGACTTTTTGCGAGGCCATCTATTTTGATGATCTCGCAAAAAGGCGGAGCCAGAATCCATAACTATCTGAAAATACGAAGATGCCGGATTAAAGAATCTTCGCAAAAATCTTGTCATATCCGGCAGGAAAGAATCTCTGGATTTTATCAAGCAGTTTTGCGTCATTTCCGATAAGAACCCTTGACCTGCTTTTTTTGATTCCGTCAATGATTGTATCTGCTGCCTGATCTGCCGTGGTTTTTGCAACCTTTTCAAAAAGAGAGGCGAATTTTTTCAGTTCAGCATCTGATGCTGCTCCGTTTGCGGTGACCATACGGGCGTTCTTGGCTATATTGGTTTTGATTCCGCCAGGATGCACTGAAATTACATCCATTTCAGCCTTGGCAAGTTTCAATTCCTGGCGAAGCGATTCTGTAAACCCCCTTACCGCAAACTTCGTGGCACAGTAAGCTGACTGTCCGCGGACTCCCACAAGTCCGAAAAGGCTGGAAATATTGACAAGGGAAGCTCCCGGTCTTTTCATCATATGGGGAAGAAAAGCACGGCTGCCATATACGACTCCCCAGAAGTTTATATCAAAAATCCATTTCAAATCTTCTGTCGGAGTATCAATAACTTTACCGTTATGATTTACGCCGGCATTGTTTATCAAAATGTCCGCGCTTCCGAATTTTGATACAACATCAGATGCGAATGTATTGAAATCAGCTTCATTTGAAACATCCAGCTTTTTTATGAAAACTTTTTCAGAAGGAAGACCGGTCATTGAAACTGTCTCTGCGAGCCCGTCTTCATTGACATCTGAAAGTGCAAGCATGCATCCCTCTTTTGCAAGCTTCAGAGCAAGGCTTCTGCCAATGCCTGAGGCTGCGCCTGTTATTACCGCCACTTTATTTTCAAGATTTTTCATAGATCACTCATCCGAGATATTTGTCCAGAAAGGGTAATTTTTTGATCCCTTATTGACACAATGAATTCAAATAAATGGTGCGTGAAAGAACATCACGAAACCTACACGCAACTAAGCCATCATACCGCCGTCACAGATTATGCAAGTACCGGTTGTAAACGATGCCGCATCCGAAACAAGGTAAAGCACAGCTCCAGCCATTTCAGACGGCTGTGCATAGCGGCGCATAGGAATCTGGTTGACTGCATAATTTTTGATATCGTCATTGGAAATAAGGGCTTCCGCAAATTTGGTGTCTGTAAGACCGGGCAGAAGAGAATTGACTCTGATGTTCTTGGTCGCTAGTTCCTTGGCAAATGCCTTTGTGGTAGCTATTACGCCCGCCTTTGAAATAGCGTAAACACCCTGGAAAGGAGCAGGAGAAATTCCATTTATAGAGGAAACTGTCACAATTGAGCCTCCTCCGCCTTTTTCCATAAGCTTTGAGGCAGCCTTCATGAGAAAAAACGGCCCTTTGAGATTCACGTCCATGATCTTGTCCCAGGCGTTTTCGTCGCAGCCTGTGATTTCACCGAAATAAGGATTGGTGGCAGCGTTTGAAACAAGAATGTCGAGCCTGCCGAACTGCTGCTCAATTTTTTCCATGAGTGCGTCTATCTGCGGAAGTTCGCCCATGTGGCAGGTGATAACATCTGCTTTCCCGCCTTTCTTGCGGATTGAGTCGGCAACTGTCTCAAGACCTGCTGCCTTACGGCTTGTGAGAATGCAGTGAGCGCCGTGGTCTGCAAGAAGGACTGCAATGGCTTCGCCAATTCCGCGGCTTGCGCCTGTTATAAGAGCTATTTTTCCATCAAGTGAGAAGACTCCCATTTTGCCACCTCCTGATTTTTATATTTTTGAATATTCATGTTGAAATACTTCTAAAAAAGAACTTTGCCCAAATGCGCAATGGTGCGCAAACCTTGTGGTTTGAGCACCCTACGACCAGATGATTTTTGATTTCAGATTTATGATTGTTAAAATTCATAGTTTCCAAAACATAATCAAAAATCCAAATTCAAAAATCGAAAATCAAATCAGCTTCATTGCCGCCTCTTCCAGAATTGCGACAACAAAACCAAGCATCTTGAACCTTGAGTCCTTGGTCTGGCCATTATAATAACGGTAATAAATCTGCTGGGCGATGACAGCCAGCCTGAAAAGTCCGAAGCAGTAGTAATAATCAAAACCTGAGACATCTATTCCGGTCAGTTTGCCGTAATATTCTACGATCTCGTTCCTTGTCATCATCCCTGGCTTGTTTGTGGGCATCTGACGCATTGCCTGGAGATTTTCAGGATCGTCCTGATTGACCCAATAAGCCATGGATGATCCAAGATCCATTAAAGGATCGCCTATCGTGGCCATTTCCCAGTCAAGAACACCGATTATTTCAAGCGGATTGGACGCATTCAGAACAACATTGTCGAACTTATAATCATTATGGATGATTCCTGGCCTGTCTGAATCCGCTGGCATCTTTTCAGCGAGCCATTGCATGATTTTTTCAAAATCAGGCACATCGGGCGTTCTTGCGTCTCTGTATCTTCTGCTCCAGCCTTCGATCTGACGTTTCACATAACCGGTTGGATTTCCAAAATCTCCAAGCCCAATGGCCTTGTAATCAAGATTGTGAAGCTTTGCATGAACTTCAACAAGGCTCTGACAGAGCTTGAGATTATCAGCCGGACTTAATTCAACGCCCTTGGGGAATTCCTTTCTCGGAATTATTCCAGGGATGCGCTCCATCACGTAAAAGTCGCAGCCCATTATTTCCTGATCTTCACAGAAAAGAAGCGGCTCAGGGCAATAGCCGAAGTATGGACGCAGGGCTTTAAGCATTCTGTATTCCCTGCCCATGTCGTGGGCTGTTTTTGCCTTTTTTCCGAATGGAGGGCGGCGGAGAACCATTTCCCTGCTGCCGACGCTTATTAGATAAGTCAAATTTGAAAAACCGCTGGGAAACTGGCCTACTTTCATCTCACCTTCAAGCCCAGGGATTTTATTTTTTAGATAGGCCCCCACCTTTTCTGTATCAAGGTCTTCGCCCTGCCTTACGTCAACAGCTTTATCATTTACATCCATATGCTTCTCCCGATTGATCCGGTTTACGGAATACTTTTTTCTGCATGATCCAGGATAATTATGGTCTTATAGCGGCTTCAACAAAAGAAATAACAAAGTCCGCATATGCTTCGACGCTGATATTTCTTTTCTTGTACTTCCAGCGTTTAAGGTACCAGTCCTGGAGCATTGATTTTATTACGGCGGCTGTGAGAAGAGCGCCTTCAATCTTGAAAATGCCGGCTTTTTGCCCTTCTTCCAGAATATCCGCAAAAATCTGCTCTGTGAAAAGCTCATTCTCTATCGATTTCCTGTGTTGAGCCTTACTCAGGTTTTTTGTCTCCATATATGAAAAATAGAACCATTTCTGCATGACTTCGCTCAGGTAAAGATGGGAACGGACAGCCATTCTGAATTTCTCAACGGGTTCTTTTGCTTCTTTTACTGTTGAAGAAAGTATCGTCATGCCAGCCATTCGTCCCTGGGTCTGGATTAGATCAAGAAGCTCTTCCTTGCTTGAAAAATACGAATACAGACACCCCATGCTGAGTTCTGACTTTTTGCTCAAATCACGCAGGGTCATGGCATTAAAGCCTTTCTCCATTGCGAGATCAAGAGTAGCACTGAAAATTGTCATCAGATTGCGTACAGCAGTTTCTTCTTTTTTAATTTTTATGCTTTCACGGTTCTCGTTGAAAATCTTTCTGCAAAGATCTTCCATCGATATTTCGTGCTTTTCCCTGAATTTTTGGAAAGTCATATTGTCTGTTGTCATCTATTCTCCATCGGGCCCATCGCTTTTTTTAGTTTGCCATCCATACCAGAACACAGCCTGGATTGGCAGCACGAATAAGTCTGAAGGAACGATTAGAATAATATTTTGTGGCTATGGGGGCTTTTTTTAAAACCCCCCGATTTTTTATATATGACACAAACCTATACTTTTGCGCCGTACTGTCTGAGTATTCTCTTGGCAAGTGCTGTTTTGTGAACTTCATCAGCCCCGTCATATATTCTTGCTGCTCTTTCATGTCTGAAAAAATAAGCAAGGATTGTATCGTCTGTCATTCCAAGTCCGCCATGAACCTGAAGCGCACGGTCAACAACCTTCATCATAACGTTTGCGACATAAAATTTAATTGAAGATATTTCATCCCTGGCGTCTGCTGCGCCGACATTATCGATCATCCATGCCGCATGAAGGGTTAGAAGACGGGCTGACTGGATTTCAGCTGCGCATTCCGCAATCCATTCCTGGACTATATGCTTGCTTCCGAGAGGTCTTCCGTCCTTGGTTATCTTTCTGGTTGCGGCTCTTTTGCACATAAGCTCAAAGGATCGTTTGCATACACCGAGCCATCTCATACAATGATGAATTCTTCCTGGTCCGAGTCTGTCCTGGGCAAGTACGAATCCGTGGCCTTCGGGTCCGAGAAGATTTGACTGGGGAACACGGCAGGACTGAAAAATCACTTCGCCATGACTTGCGTAATCATCACCGGAATGGCCCATTACAGGGATATTTCTTACAAGATTATATCCAGGAGTGTCCGTGGGGACAATAATCATGCTCGCCTGCTTGTAAGTAGGCGCGTCAGGGTCTGTCACTGCCATAGCTATTGCGAAGGAAGCCCCGTCTGCTCCTGTGGTATACCATTTGTGGCCATTTATTATATAATCGTCGCCGTCTTTTACTGCTGTAGTTTCAAGCATGGTAGGATTTGAGCCTGGCATATCTACTTCGGTCATTGCAAAGCAGCTTCTGATGTCGCCGCGAACAAGGGGCTCAAGATATTTCTTTTTCTGCTCTTCTGTCCCATAGGTATGAAGAATTTCAACGTTCCCGGCATCAGGAGCCTGACACCAGAAAACATAATGGCCTAAAGGAGAGCGTCCGAGAGCTTCGGAAACAAGTCCGTGCTCAAGAAGGGTCATGCCCATACCGCCGATGTCTTTCGGATAATTTGGAGCCCAAAGCTCCATCTCCTTGACCATTCTCTGCTTTTCCTTCAGAACCGGAAGCATCTCACTGAAATTTTTTGTGAGATATTCAGGTTCAAGTGGAATAAGCTCGCGGTCAACAAATTCGTTGATCATGCCAAGTATGGTTTTAATCCTGTCTGATATTCCGAAATCCATAATTTGTGCCTCCTTTGTAATTATCTGTACGTGAGAAGCCCCTTGTCATTGAGGGCTTCAAGATGTTCGGTGTTGTTAAAATCCTGAAGGGTCAGTATTTCCGAATTAAAATCAAAAACAGAAATCGAGCAGTTCATGCATTTCCAGGACTCTTTTATTGCGTCTGCATCACTTAGTCCCAAAGCTTTCTTTAATGCCACCGCAATGACGCCACCGGAAGTTACGATAGCCACACATTCTCCATAGCCCCTCAGTTTGGCTATCCAGTCAAATCCTGCTTCAACACGGCGGAGAAAGGCGTTCCACGACTCAACCCCTTCAACTTCATGATCACCTGAGATCCAGAGTTCGACTATCTTTGAAAAAACTTTCTGAAATGATCTGTTATCCTTTAGAATCGAGCTGATATCAGGAACGCAATCAGGCTCTTTTTCAGCAAGAATGGGAAGATAGCTTCTGAAAATGCCTTCTCCGTCAAACTCGTTAAAAGCCGGATCAATGAGTGCTTCAGGAAAAAGAACGAGTCCGGCTGCCTTGCTAACTGCATCTGCGGTGAAAACCTGACGATTCAGAGATCCTGAGTAAACAGCGTCAAAACCGATGCCCCTGCTTTTGAAAAAATCACCAAGAACACATGCCTGATTTATGCCAAGCTCAGACATCTGGTCATAGTCATTTTTCCCAAAAGAAGCCTGACCGTGACGGATTAAGTACAGAGACCCCATGATTCCTCCTGATTTATCAAAAACGAACATTCGTTCTTTTTGACAAATATACACAAGGCCAATTTCAAGGTCAAGATAAAAAATAGAGCGAATGCTCTTTTTTTATTGACTCAAATCATCTACAATTTTATATATTTATCAAAAACAGGTTTATAAATCAGATAAAAAGGCTACGCGATGAAAATTCTTGTCTGTATAAAAGCTATTCCCCAAACAGACCATGGCATCATGGCAAATGAAACAGAAAAAAGGATTGATCCCATCATGCCAAGTGGCTACAGACTCAATTCTTGGGATTCTTGTTCAGTTGAAGCGGCTGTTCAGTTAAAAGAGCGCGGAATAGCTAAACGGGTTGATGTCCTGACATGCGGGAATCCTGATACTGATTCGGTGGTGAGGCGTTCCATGGGAATGGGCGCCGATCACGGAATTCATATAGTTCATGATGAACACGAAGAACCTGATTCTTTGACAGTGGCCAAAAAAATTGCTGAAACAGTCCGAAATAAAGGCGGCTATGATCTGATTCTTTGCGGATCAATGTCAGAAGACAGGATGGAGTCAGCAACAGGCCCCATGATTGCCTCTTATCTCGGACTCCCTTTTGCTGTTTCTTCCGTTGAAATGGAAATTATTTCCGGAGAATACGCAGTAAGGTCGGCAAGCGAAATGGATGGTGGCCTGCGCCAGTTGATCAGCCTGGAAATGCCCGCGCTTGTGACTCTTCAGACAGGAATAAACACTCCGCGCTATCCAAAGCTTTCAGCAATGCTCAGAGCCAACCAGGCCGAAATAGAGACAATATGCCTTGGCACTTTTGCATTAAAACAAAACATCAAGGGCTACAGGCAGCCTGAAGCGTCTAGAAAAACAAAAATCCTCCGGGGAAGCTCATCTGAAAAAGCGTCCGAGGTTATAAGAATAATGAAGGAGAATGGTCTGTTAAAAGCCATAAAAGTCGGAGGTTAATCATGAACTTAGATGTTAAAAAATATATCATTACTGTATCAAGTATGGAATTAGTCTCATCTCCAAGAACAATTTCAGCAATGAGCCTTGCTTCAAGGATTTCTATGCAGACAGGTCTTCCGTCTGCCCTTCTGATAACCGGGCCCGATATTCTTAAAAAAGCCGGTGACATGGCAAAGGAATTACATTCTGATATTTTTGCCGTTGAAGTACAGGCTGCTTCACTCGCCCCGGAAGCCTTGCTGAAAATTTTTAAAGGGGTTTTTTCAGAAATAAAAGCGGGCTTCATTATTTTTCCTGAGACACCTGAATACTCTGCTGTCGCGCCTGCTCTTGCTGCAAAACTCGATGCGGCATGGATTTCAGGAGTCAGTGGAATAAATGACACCGAAAGCAATCTTGTCTTCAGCAGATCCGTATGGGGAGGCAAATTCCTGGCTGATATTGTATCTAAGGCAGAAACAACGGTAATCACGACTCCATCATCTGCGTTCGGTGAAAGAATAATCCGGGAAAACGGGCAGTTCAAGGTCAGATTCATGGATACTCCTGAACACGAGTCAAGATCTGTTGTCGAGGGATGGACATACGGAGCCAAGGCAGAAGCAGGACTTAAAGAAGCAAAGGTCATAATTTCAGCAGGACAGGGAATAGGCGGGCCTGAAAATATAGATCTGATCAATGATCTTGCTGAACTGATTCCAGGAAGCGCAGTGGGGTGTTCAAGGCCTGTCTGCGATCAGGGATGGATGGAATACAAACATCAGGTCGGAATCACAGGCGCAATTGTTTCTCCAAAACTTTATATTGCCTGCGGAATATCTGGCTCTTCCCAGCACATCCAGGGAATGCAGGATTCTGAAATGGTGATTGCCATAAATACAGATAAGAACGCCCCGTTTTTCAGACATTCTGACATTGGGATAGTTGAGGATGTGAAAGTTTTTTTGCCTGAGCTTATCAGGCAACTGGGTGATACTTGATGGACTCGCAAAAAGCCCTATTACCGTCATTCCGGCGCAGGCCGGAATCCAGAAGTTGCTGAAATTATGGATGCCGGATCAAGTCCGGCATCACGCTTAAGCCATTTTTAGACTTTTTTCGACTTCATCAAAATTTCATGCAGCAATATCATGCACGGCCACTGCCATATTTCCCGAACACTCAACCCTGTTAACTTTTGGCTGGCGGATAATACCTTCATGGCCGTTTATTCGGCTCATAATAATCCTGATAAATTCTGTAAGAGCACTTGCTGTCAGGGCAAATGATTTAAGAAGATCCGCCCATCCTGGTTTGCCAAAGGCTTTTATATAGAGCCTAAACACAGACAATGTCTTGAGGCGTGATTTTGTATTCGGCGCAAATAAGAATGCAGGCAGAAGTGAAGGAAAATAGCGCACAGCTTCATCACGTATTGCCTTGATTCTGGCTTCCATGAAAGAATCTCCGGTTTTTCCAGATCTTTTCTCGTATTTCATTGTCTCGCTGTTCCAGAAAAGACCTTCGGCCATGCGGGTTTCATGATCCTTAACTGCTCTCAGATACCCCCTTAATGTGGTCTCTGCCATGCTTACAATAGCTGGCCCACCTTTAAGGTATTTTTGTCTGAAGGCGTTTTTAAGATATTCTTCATGATCTTTTGCCCCAGTTATATGAGGATGAACGAAATTAAGCTCGGATGCTCCGTGCTGATGTCTGTACGGAACACTTTTAAGACGGTTTTCATTTTTCAAGTCTTCATAAAGCGGAGTTCCTGGCCAAGGATGATAATTCATGAACTGAACAAGATCAGTATTCAGATCAATTACCCAGTCAATTTCCTCATCAATTGTGTGCCTGTCATGATGATCATGGAAAAGAATTGTGGATGCCAGAACTATGATGCCTTTTGATCTTAGTTCGGCAAAAAGTTCTTTAAGATCAATGCCTTTGGTTTTGTCATGGAGATTGCGTTTTGATTCGACTCCGACCCAGAGTCTGCTGATCCCGCATCTTACAAGAAAATCCACACCCATGCGTTTTATGTTTTCGGCTGATGAAAATGTAACGAAAACATATGGCTTCAGATGAGCTTCCATTTCATGCAGAAGCCCTTTTGATCTTTTTTCGTGTTTGAGAAAGTTTTCATCCAGAACCATGAAGTTTCTGGCGTCCAGTTCTTTTTCAGCCCGAAGGCAGACGTCAAAAACGTCTCGTCCGGTGGGCAGAAGGGAAACATGCTCTTTTTTGAACATATGGGAAGTTATGCAAAAACGGCAGCCGTTTTCACATCCAACCCCTGGAAATATAACTGACCCCCTTGGTTTTGACGGCATTCCGTAGATATAGCTGTAAACAGGATTTTTAAGAACCGGATGAAATATCGGCGTATCTGGGTTATCTCCGAAATATTCCCTGAGCCATTTGACTCCTTCGCCCCGGCAGCACTCATCATGGGGGACAATTGTTTTAAGATCAGGAATGATTGTGCCGTAACCTCCAAGGATTATCTTGATATCAGGATAGTTTGCCCTGATGTATTCAGCCATTCTTTTCACTTTAAGGACATTGGGCACAATGAATGAAATTGCCACATGGGAATAGCCTTTTTTAAGTTCTTCGACAAAATCGTTCCAGAGCGGAAAATCAAGAACTGTGCTTGGCACAGAGATATTTTCTGCCAAAAGGTAAAGGGCAAAGGTCAGATAGGATTGCCTCGGAGAATGAACGCCCTGCTGCCTTGTTACCTGATTATTTAGAAGCTCCATCTGCATTCCGAGTTCTTCGCCCCATTCATCCTTTATTCCGAATGGACCAAAAACCGATGTAAATAGCACTTTTGTTTTTTTCATGTTTGCCTCCAGCGGATCGCTTGTTTTAAGAAACGTGCCGCAAAAAATTTAAATATTTAAGGATGTTGAATAATTGTTCAAAAAAAAGGCCTGACCATATTTCTGATACGGCCTGATTCCACCGCATCATTAAATTCCTCGGTGATAACACGGCCAATCTCGGCTGATTTCTTCCAATATCTGATTCGTTCCCCGTCTTTTCCGAAAAAATGCATGAAATCCTTCCTGTCAGGGATTCTTCCATGCGGAAGAAGCTTAAGGAACTCCGCAGAGGGATAAGCAAGGAGAACATTCGACATGTTTTTTTCAAGCGGCCTTCGGTGTTTCAGTTTTTTGTCGAACCATCCAGGTGTGATTCGTTCTGAATAATGGGGATAGAAAACTATGTCATTGCTGCCTTCAGGAAGAAAAGGGATGTCCAGGTTGTAGTCGAGGATTCCCCCATCTCTGTAAATTCCAGACGGAGCGCCTTTGATGTTTTTCAAAGGCTCTGTCATAAAAGGGATTGCGCTTGAAGCCATGACAGCTTCCCTGAGATTTTGCGGAGAAAGACATATTCTTTTCATGGGGAAGCAGTTCATATCATAAAAAGGAGGGAGGCCTCTTTGATCGAAAAACAGAGCCCTTTCAAAAAAATATCCCAGATATTTTCTTCTTACAGAATTTGCCAGAATGCTCAGTCCAAAACCTGCGCCAGTGAGAATTGATGAAGATGATGAGACAACAGGTTTGCTTCTGGACGCGATGATGTTAAGCCTGAAAGAGGGGTGATTCAGGGCATGGGAAACGGATCTGTCATCAAAGATTCTGTCTATTATCTGCCAACCGAATGCAGTTATTTCTTTTTTTGTCGGTTTTCCTATGTAGGTCTGGTTGATGTAACTGTCTTCAAGCTTCAGAAGAGAATCTTCAGGATCAGGGCACGCCGCAGCTGCAAAACGCCAGGCACCGATGGACGTTCCTGCAAGAAAAAGAGGCGTCTTTCTGACTCTGAACCATTTTGAAAAAAGAAATCTGTCAAGATCAGACAGAACAAGCCATTTTGCAGCTCCTGAAGCTCCTGCCATGATTTTTACATCATCAGGCGATAGTCCCTTGTCCCGGATGACTTGTAAGGCTTTTTCTCCAGCTTTAAAATTCAGATATTTGCTCATTTGCTTCTCTCGGAGTTTATATTGATGATCCGAAAACGAGAAGCAAAATACATGCCTGCAAGATATTATTACGCAACAGCCTTATTTTTATAGAAAATTTTAAAGTAAGAAAAATATTTTTAGATTTATTGTCATTTTTATATTCCCGAAATGCATTTGTTATATCCATCAAATGCTGACACCACCATTGGCATTTTAATCCTGTACAGGATTTTTAAAGGATATTTTTTTGAACCAAACGACCGTACAGCCCCAGTCCTTGACTCAAGTCTTTATATGAAATATTCTTAAAAATATTCATAAGCCCCATTAAGGAACTATGGCCCCAATTTACAAATCTTATAAGGATTTGGTTCACAGCCTTTCAGTAAAAAAGCCTACTCCCGGATCAGCAGAAAAGATACTTGTCCTCAATTGTTCATTTCATAAGGTGACTATATGACCGCCACGATACCAGGGTATGAAATAAATGACTGTATTTATGAAAGCGATGCAACAATCATATACAGAGGAATAAAAACAAGCGACAACCAGCCAGTAATAATTAAAATTCTGAACAGAGATAACCCCTCCCCTGAGGAGACAGGGCGTTTTATAAGAGAATATGAAATGACCAGAAAAATAAATCTGGACGGAGTAATAAAAATCAAAGCCCTTGAAAAAATCCGCAATACGATCGCCATGGTAATGGAAGACACCGGCGGTCAATCCCTGGACAGCCTTATACCGGAAAAAGGCATAAATCATGAACAGTTCCTGCCCCTTGCGATAAGCATTACCGGCATCATTGGTTCGATCCATCAGCTTGAAATAATGCACAAAAACATAAATCCTTCAAATATCATCTGGAACCAGAAAAACGATAGCATTAGAATTATAGACTTTGGCATCGCAACGTCCCTGACGAGCGAGAACCCTGAAATACGGAGTCCAGGACTCATGGAAGGCAATCTTGCCTATGTCTCTCCTGAACAGACGGGACGAATGAACAGGGCAATGGACTACAGAACAGACCTGTATTCACTCGGAGTCGGTTTTCATGAGATTCTTACCGGCTCAAAACCCTTTATTGCAGATGATTCAATGGAGATGGTTCATTGTCATATTGCAAAACCTCCTCGTCCGGTTTCCGAGACAAAACCTGAAATACCCGGTGTCATATCTGACATCATACTCAAGCTCCTTTCCAAAAAGGCTGAAGACCGCTATCAGAGCGCTGCCGGCCTAAAGAACGATTTGCAGAAATGCGTCGATCAGCTCAGGCTGTCAGGAAGAATAAGTTCATTTGAAATAGGCATGGATGACTTGTCAGATAAATTTCACATACCCCAGAAACTCTATGGACGGGAAAAAGAACTTGAGCTGCTTCTTGACCATTTTGACAGAGCCGGCAAAGGGGCTATGGAGATGATGCTGGTCAAGGGCTTTGCAGGTGTTGGCAAAACAGCCCTGGTTATGGAAATACAGAAACCTGTTGTGGGGAAAAGAGGGTATTTTATTTCCGGCAAATTTGACCAGTTCATGCGCGACATTCCTTATTCTTCACTGATTCAGGCTCTCAAGGATCTTGTTCGCCAGGTTCTTACAGAGAACGCTGACAGAATAGCATATTGGAAAAACAGGCTTATTAAAGCTCTTTCCCCTAACGGTAAGCTCATTGCTGAAGTAATACCTGATATCGAACTGATAACCGGCCCTATGCCCGAAGTCTCAGGATTGCTGCCGTCGGAATATCAGAATCTTTTCAGCATGGTTTTCCAGAAGACAGTCCTGACATTTGCATCTGATAATCACCCATGTGTTATTTTTCTCGACGATATTCAGTGGGCTGACCTGCCATCAATAAAAATGATCGAACTTCTCATGACAAGTTCTGATGCCAGCCATATTCTCATTATCTGCGCCTTCAGGAATAACGAGGTTTTCGCGGCAGACCCCTTCATGCAGGCTGTGGAAAATCTGGAAAAAAAGGGAATCGGTATAAATTCACTGCATCTTGGTTCATTAAGCCGCTCAAACACAAACAAGCTTGTGGCTGAAACCCTGAAATGCACTGACGATGCTGCGAGACCTCTTTCTGACCTGTGTTTTGAAAAAACCCGTGGTAATCCTTTTTTTCTCAATCAGTTTCTGACAACGCTCCATAAAGAAGGGCTCATAGAATATCAGTTAGCAAGATCTGTTCTTCAGGACAACAAACGGGAATCGTCGTGGAAATGGGATATTGAAAAAATCAGACAGATGGATATTACGGACAATGTGATTGATCTTATGGTGGCAAATATAAAGAAGCTGCCTGAAAACGCCCAGAGGATACTCCAACTTGCTGCCTGCATTGGGAGCAAATTCGAACTGAAAACCCTGTCCATAGTAAATGAAAAATGTCCGGCAGAAACAATCGATGAAATGTGGGAACCCTTGAGGGACGGGCTTATACACCCGATAGACTACATTTATAAATATCTTGAAAACACAGAATCTCCCAAAATCACGTACAAATTCATGCACAACAGGGTACATCAGGCAGCCTATTCCCTGATAGCAAAAGCCAACAAGCCGGAGCTTCACCTTAAAATAGGCAGGACTCTTCTGAAAAATATGAAAACCGTAGGTTTTGATGAAAAACTTTTTGATATTGTAAATCATCTTAACATGGGAAGCAGTCTTATCAAGGATGAATCTGAGATAGAGAAGCTTGCCGAACTGAATTATACAGCAGGGAAAAAAGCCAGGCTGTCAGCCTCATATGAGCATGCTCTCCGCTATTTTAAAACAGGCATACAGCTTCTTGGGGAAAAAATATGGGAAGACAATTATAAACTTTCCATTTCACTCCATACCGAGGGAGCAGAAGCAGCATATCTTTCCACAGAATTTGAGGAAATGGATTTGCTTGCTGAAGATACAATTAAGCACGCCAAGGATATCACCCAGGCGATTCAGATATATGAAATAAAGATCCAGGGCTTCATGGCCAGGAATATGCTTCGAGATGCCTTAAAAACTGTGTATGAAATACTTGAACGCCTGAATGTAGTTTTTCCAAAGAAACCCAATCTTTTCAATTCATCCATCGAATTCATCAGAACCAGATTCGCTTTAAAAAATAAAACCGAAGAAGTTCTTTTGGAAATGCCGTGGATGACAGACCAGTTGTCTGGCGCA
The DNA here is from genome assembly GCF_000426225.1 of Desulforegula conservatrix Mb1Pa. Taxonomy (NCBI): domain Bacteria; kingdom Pseudomonadati; phylum Thermodesulfobacteriota; class Desulfobacteria; order Desulfobacterales; family Desulforegulaceae; genus Desulforegula; species Desulforegula conservatrix. Next base: position 43,903 of record NZ_AUEY01000003.1, on the reverse strand, counting down.
GTCATTCGAATAGGCGCAAGTGCGGCCTCAGCCCTTTATATCGCAGGACACAACATGGCTGCCTTTGTTCTAATAATGAAAATTATCAGAATGATTCTCAAAAAAGGCAAAACCATTGAATCGCCTCTGTGGTTTGCATATTATTCAATGGCGCTTGCCGCATCCGGATTTTATGAAAAAAGTTCATATTTCGGCAAACTTGCAATCAAAATGGCAAAAAAGAACAACACCCCCAAAATTGAGGCAAGGGTTAGGCACGCCATCAATTCATATACAAATCACTGGTCAGAACATATCAAAAGCACAATACCCGAACTTCTTGAAACAATGCAGATAAGCGTTGATAAAGGTGATCTTGAATTTGCTGCACTGAGTGCCTGGGTCTTTGCTTATCATTCTTTTTTCTGCGGCAGTGAGCTTGGCAAGCTTGAGCAGGAAATGAAAACCTATAGCGATGAGATGGCAAGGTACAAACAAAAAACGGTTCTGAATTATAACCAGATGCTCAGACAGGTAATACTGAATCTTATGGGAGGGTCAAAAACGCCGACTATGATACAGGGAAGAATATACGATGAAGAGAGCATGGCTGGTATCCATGATGAGGCCAGTGACAGGTTCGGTTCTTTTTTTCTGTGTCTGAGCAAAATGATTCTCTGCTATATTTTTGAAAATTATGAAGCAGCTATTAATGAAGCAGACAATGCAAAAAAGTATCTGCGATTTGTGCCCGGAGTATATATCTTCACTGTCTATTATTATTACAGAGCCCTGATAAGACTTGCCGCATTAACCACTGGTTCTTCATCGTCCCAAAAAAATAAAACCCTGAAAAAGGTTGGATTCACCCAGAAGAAACTAAAAAAATGGGCGGAAACCTGTCCTGCCAACTATATGCACAAATATCTTATTATAGCGGCTGAGTCTGAAAGGGTCAGGGGCAATAATGCTGAAGCAGGCAGACTTTATGAAAAAGCTGTAAATCTTGCGAATGAAAATGGATTCATCCATGAAGAAGCAATGGCAAGTGAACTCATGGCCAAATTCTATGCAGGAAAAAATCTTCAGGAAATGGCTTCTGCATGCATGGCAAGATCTCACTGGTGTTACACAAAATGGGGAGCGATAGCAAAGGCAAGGGATCTTGAAAAGAAACACAGAAAAATCATCAAGGAAATAACCGACATCAGCGACGTTATTTCAGCAGTTGAAGATGGAGGGGATACCTGCAAGATACCTGATCTTTCCAAAACCCTTGATTTGATGTCTGTCATGAAAGCTTCCCAGGCAATCTCCGGAGAAATTGTTTTAAGCAAGCTTTTAAGCAGTCTGCTTAGAATAGTAATGGAAAATGCGGGAGCCCAGAGAGGGTTCCTCCTTCTTTCCAGAAATGAGGAGTTGACAGTTGAAGCCAGAATATCGGTGGGCGAGGAAAATAAAGATGGGTTTAAGCCTTATAAGGCTGAAAACTCGGACGATTTCTCCATTTCGATAGTCAATTACTGTGCACGTACTAAAAAAAACCTGATTCTCACCAATGCAGGATCAGACGATGTTTTCGCAAGGGATCCATACATAATAAAGAATAAGACACAGTCAGTTTTATGCATGCCTCTGCTTCAGCATGGAACAATTCTCGGTGTTCTTTATCTTGAAAATAATCATATATCAGGTGCTTTTACTCCGGACAGGGTTGAAGTTCTGGGAATCCTCACGGCCCAGGCTGCCATTTCCATCCAGAACGCGACTCTTTATGAAAATCTTAAAAATGAAATCACTGAAAGGACAGAAGCTGAGGAGGCTCTGAAAGAGAGCGAGGCAAAATATAAAAAAATCCTTGAGGAAATGGAAGACGCTTATTGCGAAACAGATCTTAGTGGAAAAATAGTTTTTGTAAACGCTTCGGTATGCAAAGTGACAGGCTATTCAAAGGAAGAATTCGATAATCTGGACTTCAGAAAAATAACTCCTGACGAAGATATCCCAAGGCTTTACGAATACTATGGAGGAATATTTACAACAGGTAATCCTGGCAAGCCATTTCACTGGCAAGTTATAAAAAAAGATGGTGACAAAGCTATATTTGAAACAGTGGCTACCCTCATAAAAGACAAAAAAGGTAACCCCATTGGTTTTCGAGGTGTTGGACGAGATATTGCCGAGAGGATAAAGGCCGAAGAAAATCTAAAGGCGGCCGAACAAAAATACCGCACTATATTTGACAACGCTGTAGAGGGTATTTTTCAGTCAACCCTTGATGGCAGGCTGCTTGCAGCAAATCATGCACTTGCCAGAATTTTTGGTTATGAGTCTGTTGAAGATGGTTTTGAGTATTTAAAAAACTTCTCGACAAACATCTATGTCAATCTTTCGGACAGGGACGAGTTCATACGGCAAATAATAAATTTTGGAAGAGTCAGGGATTTTGAGTTCGATGCCTATAACAGAGATGGCAGCATTATCACCATTTCTGTAAATGCCCAGGCCGCCAAGGACAAAGACGGAAATATCACACATATTGATGGCATAACCGAAGATATTACAGAAAGAAAAAGGCTTAGTGAGCTTAAGATAGCCAAGGAAGCGGCAGAGGCATCCACTCGCTCCAAAAGCGAGTTTCTTGCAACCATGAGCCACGAAATCAGAACGCCCCTCAATGCTATCCTCGGCATGGCAGAGCTGCTTTCCGAATCACAGCTTTCAGCTGAGCAGATGGATTATGTCCAGACATTCAAATCCTCCGGAGAACTTCTTCTCAGCGTAATCAATGATGTTCTTGATTTTTCCAAGATTGAGGCAGGCCGTATTGAAATAGAAGCTATTCCGTTTGATCTTAACGAACAGTGTGAAAATATCATGAGGATTCTTTCCCTGAAGGCCCATGACAAGGGAATAGATCTGCATTTAAATATGCCTGAAGACATTCATCCATTCAGGATAGGAGACCCAACTAGATTGAGGCAGATACTGTTAAATCTGATGGGTAACGCAATCAAATTTACACAGGAAGGTTCTGTAACTCTTGAAATATTTGATTACTCATCGGATGAACGAGAGGCTGCCTTATCCGAGACGTTGGTTTTCAAAGTTAAAGATACTGGAATTGGAATACCGAAAGACAAACTTGAATCAGTATTTGACAGCTTTTCCCAGGCGGATTCATCGACAACAAGAAAATTTGGGGGCACAGGCCTCGGCCTTTCAATCACCAAAAAACTTGTGGAGATAATGGGCGGAACAATAAGTGTGGAATCTGAATTAGGTAAAGGAACAGACTTCTTTTTTTCTATTCCGCTTCCCAAAACGGTTTCTATTAAACCCGGAAGCCAAATATCCCAAACTGATCTTTTTGGAACTCATGTTCTGGTGGTGGATGACAATGCAACAAACCGCCTTATTCTAAAAGATTATCTTTCAAGATGGGGCGCAAGAGTCAATGAAAGCAAAAGCGGGAACGAAGCCCTGAATGAAATATTCAAAGGCAGACAGGCTGGAATTCCTTATGACCTTGTTTTAATGGATTCGGAAATGCCGGATATGGATGGGATCCAGGCCGCATGGGAAATCATGAAACTTCATCATGACTCGCCTCCTGCGATTATTCTGCTTACATCAGACGTTGAGGCTGAATCAAAAACAGCTATTCTTGAAATGGGAATAGCAGAATATATTCCAAAGCCAGTAAATAAGGCTGAGCTTCTCAATAGTATTCTCTCTGCCATCAGATCAAAACAATGCCTTCTGAGCGAAAAGGAAAACACTGCTGACAATTTTGACATCGGATACATGCGGATACTATGCGCCGAAGACATAGAGGCAAATCGAAAGGTTGTGAAGGCATACTTGAAGACTTATCCGGTTGAAATTGATTTTGCCGATCATGGTGGTTATGCGGTTTCAAAATACAAGAACGGAAAGTATGATATCATACTGATGGATATGGAAATGCCTGAGGTGGACGGCTTCGAAGCGATAAAAAGAATAAGAAAATGGGAAAGAGAAAACGGATTTGCTGAAGTTCCCATAATCTCTTTGACTGCCCATGCTTTTTCAGAACACAGGCAAAAGTGTTTTGATGCCGGATGCACGGATTTTATTTCAAAGCCGTTCAAGAAAAAAGAACTGATACAGGTGCTTTTCCGATTCTCGCAGATAATCAGGCAGGCAGACTGTAATGCGCTCATTAATGAAATAGGAGTGCCTCCCCTGGAAAATGCCAAAGAAGAAAAAGAGTATGCCCGAAAAAAAGAAAGTTACAGCGCAAGAATAAACAAGCTGTTCGAGGATCTGATCCCCGCTCTCTTTGACGAAATACGCAGGGAAACCGAAAATATGAAAAAAGCCCTTGAAGAAGGAGATAGTGAAAATCTTGCAAGACTCGCACACGGGCTTAAAGGGGCAGCTGGTAATTATGAGCTTGCCGAGCTTTCAGGAATATTCCTTGATATTGAAAGAGCATTTAAAAATAGGGATATGGAAAGCGTAAAAGAGCTGATGGAAAATGCTCATGATTATATTGAAAAGGTAAAAATCGAGTATGTGGATGAAGATTAACTTTGACAACGTCGCACAAAGTCCGATTTCCGTCATTCCGGTGCAGGCCCGAATACGGAAGCATCTGAAAATATAAAAATGCCGGATCAAGTCAGGTATGGCGCCGAAGCCCTTTTTTGATTTTTTTCGAGACCATCAATTTTGAATGTGGATTATATAATTAATATCAGGCGCATCAGTCTTTTTTTGACTTTTGACAAGTTAATCCGCTATAATTTTTTGATTAAACTTTTAACTTGCCAAACCTTATGCATCAAGCCCCTTTGAGAATATAGTCTCTATAAGAATATAAAACGGCGGAGGATAAAATGGATAAAATCAGAATTCTTGTTGCCGAAGATATAGAAGCAACCATTAGCCTTTATAAAAAGGCCATCACTGACCAGTATTTTGAAAAGCAATTTGCCAAGGACGGCAAGCAGGCTCTTTTGATTTACCAGGAGTGGAAACCGGATGTCCTTTTATTAGACATCAAGATGCCTGAGATTACAGGGCTTGATCTTCTTCAGATAATAAGGGAAAAACTTGGAGACAGGCAAACCGCTATAATCATGTCGACATCGGAAAGCACAATGGACGATGTGAAAAAATGCGCCGCTTTTGGGATCGAAGGCTATATACTCAAACCATTCAAGATTAAAAAGCTGGAAGAACAAATCCTTTCCGGATATGCTAAAAAACGTCCTGATATTGCAAATGTTATTCTTGAGCTAAAAAAGACCCTCGAAGAAACTCCGCATGAAGAAATAATAAACCCAGGAGCTTCGACTTAATAGCATAAAAAAGGCCGGATTTCATATTTGAATGAAATCCGGCCTTTATAATATCAGTTTACCGGGGGAAATTCTTCAAAGACAGTCTATCTGCCAGCGATTTCCACTCTACCGCCTAAAATTGCGGTTATTCTTTGCCCTGAAATCTCATGAATACTGAATTCTTTATTGTTATTAATGGCTCCTTCCTGCTGGAAGATCATATGATGGGAGCCGCCGGATGATTTCATTTCAATCGTAGGCAAGGAAACAAGGATTCCCTGAACTGCATTGGCAGAAGAATTAGAAGTATCAGATTTTGAAAATCTGTTTATTGCTGAAAGCAATGGTAGTTCATCTTCAATGCCTATTGTAAGGCTTTTTGTGTCTTCGGCAGATTTTATCGCATGGTCGCCAAGAATACCAAGGTCGCCATATGCGGCGCACAAAAGACCTTCCCGGTCAGAGCCGTCGAGTATGGCGTTGAAACTCTGCTCTGTCCTGCCATGGCTTACGGCAACAGTTGTAGATTTACCGTCGTTCGTCCCGTCATTGTCGGTATAAGTTGTTATGCCAAGATCAGCGGTGATATGCATATTGTCAATCTCTATCTGAACAGAGCCCTGAGCGCTGATTTTTCTAAGTGCTTTGTCATCCAGCTTTTTAAACGCCAATAAATTATTCGTGAAAACAAGGGTAAAAATGGCTGAATAAAGAAAAATGCCTGACTTTGTCATGAAGGCCTCTTGGATTAAGGTTTTTATAAAAAAACAATATTCACCAATCTTAATTAAAATCAACTACAATAAAAACAAATGGTTGGCAATATTCTTTTTTTACACGCCCCTTCTCCATCCGTGTATTTTTTCAAGAAAACCAAGAACAGTTCTTGGCGCACGGGCTTTTTTCCATTCTCCGGCAGCATATTTATTCGCCTCTGCCATTGTCGGATAAATATGAATTGCTCCAAGGATTTTATTAAGACCGAGTTCATATTTCATGGCAAAAACATACTCTGATATGATGTCTGACGCATGGTTGCCAACTATTGTGACTCCAAGAATTCTGTCACTCCCAGGTTTTGTAAGGATTTTAATGAATCCGCTTGCTTCGGAATCGGCGATTGCCCGGTCAAGGTCGGCAATTCCATACCTTGTCAGCTCATACTTAATTCCGTTTACCCTTGCCTCGTCTTCATTGAGCCCCACTCTTGCAACTTCAGGATCAGTGTATGTAGCCCATGGGATGACCCGATAATCAGCCTTGATTTTTTTTATCCATCCGAAAAGAGAATTAACAGATGCATACCATGCCTGGTGTGCGGCCACATGAGTGAACTGGAAAGGGCCGGCAACATCACCGGCGCATAGAATGTTCGGATAATTTGTCTGGAGAAAATTGTTCGTGCTTATTGTTCTTGCTGGAGTTATTTCCACTCCAAGCTCTTCAAGCCCGAATCCGCTTATGTTTGCGGCTCGTCCAAGTGCAAATAAAAGCTGGTCGAATTCAATATTAATTTCAACGCCATTAAAATCACATACCAGAATTTGTTTATCACCCTCAACCCTGATCTCTTTAGCCCTGTGTGACGAAAGAATTCTCACTCCGTCTGATTCTAATTTCTGCATTATAAATTCAGATACATCAGGGTCTTCTTTTGTCATGAATCTTTGCATCATCTCAATCTGGGTTACTTTTGAGCCAAGGCGGGCAAAACTCTGGGCAAGTTCGCATCCAATGGGGCCTCCCCCAAGAACGACAAGACTTTCAGGAAGTTTTTCCAAATTCCATATATTGTCAGAAGTCAAATATTCAATTTTTTCCAGGCCTGGAAGCTCAGGGACAAAAGGCCGGGCTCCGGTGGCAATAATAATGCTTCGAGTGGTCAGGACACGGCCATTTACCTCGACCGTGTATGGTGATGTGATCCTTGCCTCGCCTTTTATGCATTCAACTCCAAGGGCCGTGTAACGATCTGTGGAATCGTGGGGTTCGATCATCCTGATTATATTCTTAATTCTTTCCATTATTTCTGAAAAATCAAAATCAGCTTGAATGGACTTGAAGCCAAACTCCCTGGCCCGTTTAGCATAAGAAATAATCTTGGCGGATCTGATTAAAGCCTTGCTGGGAACGCACCCTGTATTAAGACAGTCGCCGCCCATTTTGTGCTTTTCTATGATTGCCACTTTAGCCTTAACCGTTGCTGCAATATATGAAGAAACAAGACCCGCAGCCCCGGCCCCTATAACCACAAGATTATAGTCGAATTTTTTTGGTTTGGGATATTTTGAAAGAATCTTTCCTGATTTAAAATAATCCAGACTTTTTTTTGCTATGAGAGGGAAAAGACCAAGCAGGGCGAAAGAAAAAAGCAGGGAAGGCGAAAGAATTCCCGAAGCCGACTCAAGCTGTCCTAATCTGGTGCCCGCGTTTATGAAGACAAGCGTAGCAGGAAACATACCGATCTGGCTTACAAGATAATAAACAATAGGCTTAATTGGAGTTAGCCCCATGATAAGATTCACAATAAAAAAAGGAAAAACAGGAACAAGTCGGAGTGAAAAAAGATAAAAAGCTCCGTCTTTTTTCATTCCCTCATTTATTGCCTTAAGTCTGTCGCCGAATTTTGCCTGAACGTAATTTCCCAGAAGAAATCTGGATGTGAGAAAAGCAAGGGTCGCACCGATGGTGCTTGCAAAAGAAACTGCAATAACCCCTGCCCAGAATCCGAGCAAGGCGCCTCCTGCCAGGCTCATGACCGCTGCACCAGGAAGAGAAAAGGCTGTCACAATGATATAAGCCAGCATATATATGACAACAGTAGCTATTCGGTTATCAGAATAATATGCGTCAAGGGCATGCTGCTGTTCCTTCAGATAATCAAAGGTCAGATAATGGCCGAGATCAAAAAAAACAAAAATGATCACAGCGGCAATTATTGCTGAAAGAACGATTGTTCTATGAATGGCCTTTTTCATACAAATCCTTACAAAAAATTTATAAATAAAGAGTTAGATTACCTGCAACTAAAATGAACTCGCAAAAAGTCAAAAAAAGGCGGCGGCATACCGGACTTGATCCGGCATCTTTGTATTTTCAAGCACTTCTTGATTCCGGCCTGCGCCGGAATGACGCTAAACGGGCTTTTTGCGACCTTGCCAAATTTGAGAAGACAGGAATATGATATGAACCTAATTATATTTTCTATGGCTGCCCTCGCCTGTAATCCACTGACAATTATATAATACAGCTGGTTTCGAAAAGCTATATGTCTAAGGACAGAGGCTTAAACCTATTTAACGGATGAATTAATAGTTTGGTTTTTTGCTTTTTTTTGGTAATTAAATACGAAATGCTCACAAAAGTCTGATTTACGTCAGAGGCCGAAATCCAGCAATAACTAAAAAGTATGATTTCCTGATCAGGTCAGGCATAACGCTGAGATTTTATTTGCCTTTTTGCAAGTCCATCAAATATCGTTAGCAAATTTCAGTTATGGTTCAAATATCCGGTTTTTTTTCCAACCTCCAGTACAGTTAGATTGTATTATCCACAATAATTCAGGGGTGAAACTTGAAGGAAAATATCCAGACAATATTTGTTGCAGATGATAATCCCACAAATCTCCATCTTATAGCTCATTTTCTGCATAGAGGCGGTTTTAGAATTGTTACCGCAAAAAGCGGTGATGAGACCTTGCTCATTGTGGAAAACGAGAAGCCTGACCTTATCCTGCTTGATGTTTTGATGCCTGGAGCAATGGACGGTTTTGAAACATGCGTAAGGCTTAAAAATAAACGTTCGACATCAAACATCCCAGTTATTTTCATGACTTCACTTACAGATATGGAAGACAAGGTCAGAGGTTTTCAGTGCGGAGCAGTTGACTATATCTGTAAACCCATACAGCAGGAAGAACTGCTGGCAAGAATACAGACCCATCTGATGCTGCAACGTCAGAAGAATGAACTGATAAGGCTTAACTCGGAAAAAGAAATGCTTTTCTCTGTTATTGCCCATGATCTTAAAGATCCCTTCAATGCTCTTTTCGGATATGCCGATCTGCTCATGAACTATTACGATACCTATGATGACGCACAGCGCAGGAAGTATATCGGCTATATTAAAGAGATGTCTGAAAAGCTCTATATAATGATGGAGGATCTTCTTGGTTGGGCCCGTTCCCTTTCTTCAGGAGTAGTCTGGAAATCCGAGACCATAAGACTCGCCTCTCTTGTTGAGCAGGCAACGGAAACTATGCTGGTTCATGCAAAAAACAAGGGTATAGATGTCGAGATAAATGTAAGTGATGATGCCATCATATCATGCGATTCCAATATGATATCGGTCGTACTCAGAAATCTCCTGTCAAACGCCATAAAATTTACGCCGCCAAAAGGGAAAATAATCATAACTTCGGTGATTGGGGCCGAAGGTGTTATTCTGATGGTGGAAGACAATGGAGTCGGTATTCCTGACGAGAAAATGACAGAAATTTTTTCAGACAAGGGTTGCTTTTCAACTCCTGGGACTCTTAATGAAAAAGGAGCCGGACTTGGCCTGATGCTGTCAAGGGAATTTCTGAGGCTGAATGGAGGTAGCATGAGGATTGAAAGCAAGGAAGGGTATGGCAGCAGATTCATAGTAACATTTGCGAAGTCGTAAAACAGATTGTTTAAATGGCAATGAGACTATGAAAGGCAATTTTGATGGACTCGCAAAAAGTCAGAAAAGGGTTTCAGTTTCATGCCGGATTTGATCCGGCATCTTTGTATTTTCAAATACTTCCTGATTCCGCTCCCCGATTTTCACAGGGCCAGGCCGCGCCGGAATGACTGAAATCGGACTTTTTCAGCCTCGCTTTTTTCAATTCCATCAAATTTTAGCATAATAATTCCGAAACTTTATGCACTATTAACCTTGAAGGACTTCCGCATGAACAACGAAATCAAATTTGATGCTCTTATCCCTTCGGAAATAGCAGCCAAGGCAGAACTGGCTGGGCAAAAGAAGGCCGGGATGCCTGTTTTCAGCACATTAATTCTTGCCGTTCTTGCAGGGGCTTTCATAGCAATGGGCGGGATGTTCATGACAACAGTCCTCGCAGGAACATCCAATATCGGCATAAAAGACCCAAGCGGCGCAATTGTCTATACAACGGCTCTGGCATATGGTCTTCAGCGTCTTCTTGGAGGTCTGGCCTTCTGCCTGGGTCTTATTCTTGTGGTTATTGGAGGAGCCGAACTTTTTACGGGAAACAATCTGATTGTCATGGCATGGGCCAGCGGCAAGGTCTCAACCTTCAAAATGCTTAGAAACTGGATCATAGTCTATATCGGAAATATGATTGGCAGCATTGCCACCGCGACTCTCATGTTTTTAACACTGCAGTACACTTTTCCAGGAGGTTCGGGATCAATAGGGCTTACAGCGTTAAATGTGGCCGTATCCAAAACCCAACTCGCTTTTTTTCAGGCACTTGCTCTTGGAATTCTGTGTAATGCTCTCGTGTGCATGGCTGTATGGCTTACATACAGCGGTCGTTCGGTTGCAGACAAAATATTTGCCATCATATTTCCCATTACAGCTTTTGTCGCGGCAGGATTCGAGCACAGTGTCGCCAATATGTATTTGATCCCAATGGGACTTCTGATAAAAACAGATCGGACCTTTCTCGCAAAAATAGGTAAGACAGCTTCTGACTATGACTCGCTGACCTGGTATGACTTTTTTGTCACCAACCTTGTTCCTGTGACAATAGGAAATATAATAGGCGGAGCTGTGCTTGTCGGGGTAATATACTGGGTGGCCTACCTGCGGCCTGAAAAAAAATGAACATTGTCTTGTAATAAGGATCATTATGAAAAACGAAGAAAAAGCCCTTGAAATTTTCAAACAGGGGTTTTCATGTTCCCAGGCTGTCCTTGGGGTATATTGCGAGGAATTAGGTTTGGATACGGAAACAGCGTTAAAGCTTACAGACGGATTTGGAGGAGGCATGGGCAGGATGGGACTAACCTGCGGAGCAGTGACCGGCGCATTCATGGCAATAAGTCTCAAACATGGAAGAATAAAGGCGAATGATCTTGATTCAAAGAACAAAACAAACAACCTGATAAATGAATTTGTCAAAAAATTTGAGGCAATCCACGGCCATATTGGGTGCAGAGAACTTCTTGGCTGCTCAATTGGCACAAAGGAAGGCTATGAGTATGCAAAAAAGAACAATCTGTTCGAAAAGCGTTGCAACCAGTATGTAAAGGATGCAACAAAAATTCTGGGTGATATTCTTTGACAAAGCTGCAAAAAACCCGATTCCCGTCATTCCGAAGGGGCCTGCCCCGGTGAAAACCGGGAGCCGGAATCCAGAAGTATCTGGAAATATGAAGATTCCTGATCAAGCCCGGCATGACGCCAATGCCCTTTTTCGACTTTTTGCGAGTCCAATTTCTATAGATTTCCTATGGTCATTATGCTTGGTGTGAAAATAAGTCTTTTACCCGTATATGTTTTTCCTGAGATAAGATTTGTCAGGAAAGGAGCCCGTCATGGTTTCTCTGATCAAAAAAATCCTATATATTCTTGCTGGCATGCTGATTGTTCTTCACCTTATTACTGTTTCAGGGTTGCTCTACTCGATAAACAGAATTCTTGTCAAAACTGACAGAATTTACGAATATTTCAATCCAGCCAATCTTGCCATAGCCAGACTTGAAGCGATGCATGAGATAAGACTGAGCAGGCTTCTTGCGATGATTGCATTGAAGAATGAAAGCAGCGTCAATAAAGACATGGAAACAATGCAATCCTCCGCAAAAAAAGTTGCTGCATTGTTAGAAGAGTTGCAGGGACTTGATCACATGCCGCGTGAAAAAAGTCTTATAGATAAATATATCAAAATGCGTGGGGATATAGTTTCTCTAAGGGATGAAAAAATAGTTCCTATTTTTCTTGAAGGCCGTAATTCAGAGGCGTTGGAAATACTAAAACGCGATTTCATGCCTATTTTTGAGGTAAGAAGAAACCTCGCGCTTGATATCCAGGATCATCTTGCGGAAAAAAACGAGGAAATTCATCGGGAAATCGGCCACATGCTCAGAAATACTGGCGTCACTGCCGTGGTTGTTCTCGTAATGACAATACTTGGAGCAGCCGTTATCTGCTATATTTTCACAAAAATGGTTGTAATGCAAAAGCAGAAGGAAAAACAGGAAGACCAGATGCAGGCAATGCAGGCCACCATGAACAGGGTGCAGGATGTCGTGCTTAATGCCTTGAATCAGATGCAGTTTTTCTCTGCCCGGGTGTCTGACGAGAATAATGAGCTTTCAAAAGAAGATATGGAGATGTTTCAATCCATCATTGATGATACGGCAAAGCAGATAAGAAAAATTGGAGATCTTGAAAAATTTGAAACAGATGAAATAACAAAAGGCATGACAACTTTAAAAACAGATCTGTGATCAAGTTTGATGGTCTTGCAAAAAGTCAAAAAGGGCTTCTGCGTCATGCCGGACTTGATCAGGTATCCAGTATTTTCAGATACTTCTGGATTCCGGCCTGCGCCGGAAAGACGAAAATCGGACTTTTTGCGACCTTGTCAAGTTTAAGCTTTTTTCAAAAAGCTGAAAATGGGTCAATGACGAAATACCGGACTGAGTTGTCATGAGGCTTACACTTAATATGAATCAAAAAGCAGCAACCATCTTTTTTTAAGGTAAAATATAAAGATTGTATATTTGCTGGTATTTCCCTGATTCTTTTATCCGATCCAAGGCATCCTGCCACTGGAGGATAACATCATCGGAAATATTTTTGGAAAAAACAAGATATCCTCCTGTTTCTAAGACTAATACAGGAGTCTTCTGAATTTTATCCCGGGGAATACCTACTTTTTTTAACGTTGATTCGAAAGCTTCACCGGCTGTTGCAGGTACTAAATTGACTCTGCCTGCATTTAACATACGATAAGTTTGCAAGTACTCGGTAACAGGATAAGTATTTGTAAAACCATTATTTAATAAAATTTTTTCATGTACGCCTCCGCGGACAACTCCTATTTTTTTTACTTTTTTTGCATCTTCTAAATTTGTTATACCTGTTGGCGCATTTTTCATTTCATAGAAGTAATCTGCTTCTACCAAAATCGGTCCAACCCATTTTACAGAGTCTTCTCTTTCAGGTATTCGGCTAACATTGAAGAATGCTATGTTATCTCGCTCTTGAACACATTTCATTCCCCTGATTAGAGGAACTTGCTCAATTTTTTTTGTAACTTCCATAAGAGTCATCATTTCACGAATTAATTCTACATAAAACGCTCTCTTACCTGCGTGTTCAATTCCTCGCAGCTCACCTTTCTCATCAATTTTTGTTTGCATTTCGCAACTATGAGTTAAAAAAATGAGGTCAGTTGCAAGCGCAGCATGCGGAATCAGTAACCATATGATAATAACAATCTTTTTCATTTTATCACGCCTGTAGTCCTGATAAACGCCTATGTTTTCAAAATCCGCAAACATTAAGATAGGTGCGGGCACCTTTTCTTTATTTTACTTTAAAAGACAGCACTATTCGGCGTCAGCTTTGGCGACTTACTCTGCCTCTCTTTTTTTGGTAAACTGCAAGAATGCTTTGGTTATTAAACAGTATACGAGCAAAGGCAAATCATTGTCTTTTTATAATTCAAATAAACCAGCTGACTATTTTGCAATTGCTAAAAAAGCTATGTCGAATCTATACCTTGAATCTGTCCACCAGCTCCCTCAACTTATGGGCAAGGTCCGAAAGGTCGTCAGCATTCACATTGACCCTCTTGCTGCTGTCAGTAATTTTGCCGGCCGTGATATTGACATTTGCAATCTCCTTGGAAATTTCGGCTGAAACATAAGAACTCTGGGCAACATTCTGGTTAACCTCTCCAAGTCCGATGGAAGCCTGGGCGACATTGGTGGCTATTTCCTTTGTTGTTGCTGACTGTTCCTCAATGGAAGATGCAATGGTTGATACGATGTTCTCTATCTCTCTTATTACTTTTGAAATCTGGTCTATGGAAGAAACCGTATCAGATGTTGACTGCTGAATACCTGAAATCTTGTTTTTTATGTCCAGAGTGGCTTCTGAAGTCTGCTTTGCAAGTTCCTTGATCTCGTTTGCGACAACGGCAAAGCCTTTGCCGTGCTCACCTGCCCTTGCGGCTTCTATGGTGGCGTTAAGGGCAAGAAGATTGGTCTGGTCAGAAATATCAGTAATTGTTTCAGTAACCTTGTCAATTTCCTTTGCCGCCTCGCCCAGTTCCTTAACTCTTTTTGTGGCGCCTTCAACCTGGATAACCGCCTTGTCACTTATGCCCCTAGCCCTTTCAGAATTTGTGGCAATCTCGTTGATGGTAAGACTCATCTGCTCAGCAGAAGACGCGACAATGGACACATTGGAGGATGCTTCCTCCATGGCCGAAGCAACGGAATTCATATTTGCGGTCATTTCTTCAGAAGCAGCTGCCACGCTGTTTGAATTCTGGGAAAGGCCGTGAGCACCCTTGGTCATGTCTCCTGAAAGTTTGCTCAGCTCGTCTGATGAAGAAGTCAGGGTTACGGATGTGCTTGCAATATCTTTTATTAGATCCTGCAATTTTTCCACAAAAAGATTGAACCAGGAGGCAAGCTCGCCTATTTCATCCATATCCTTGATTCTGAGCCTTCTGGTAAGATCCCCCTCGCCCTGGGCCATATCCTTTAGGCCGTCAACAACTCTTTTGATTGGAATTATGGCTATGAATTTAAGACAGTAAACAATACTGAAAACAAGAATGGCCACAACAAACAAAACACCTATTACCTGTACGGCAAAGGCCTTTCTGATCCTGGAATCAGTTTCCTTTCTGAATTCATCAATCTTTGCCTGGGATTTTTCCTTGCCCTGGGCAATGCTTGCCTTCAGCAAATCGTCCGTATAATAAATCTGTAGATTTCCTATGGGCTTACCTTCCTGTGTTGCTTTTGCCTTAAAAGATTTATTTTCATCGAGCTTTAAATCATCAGGAAGCTTGTCGCCGGTTTCGGCATTTGCGCCTTTATTCCATACAGCCGCAAATGCCTGATTATCGTTATCCGTAACGTTTATGGCCAGAATTCCCGGAAGCTTCATATATGGTTTGAATGCTTCCTTCATATTGAGAGCATCGACATTGTACAGATACTGGGCAGCCACGCCAGCCGCAATATCGGCATTGGTCTGGAATGCTTTTTTCAGATCTGCGTCCTGAACAGCGCCCTGCTCGTCAATTGCCGTGTTAACATTGCTTATGTACGTGTTGATTACAGATCCGATCAGTTTTGATTGGAAACTGATCAATGCAAAGGAAGACAGCCCGAGCAATACCAGCACTATTACCCCGCTGATCAGGGATGTCTTGACCGCAATTCCATATTTGCTGCGCTGTATAACTGTTTTATCCATATCAACCTCACTACATAAGCGTTCAATAGATCAGGGACAGCTTCCATAGCTTTAGCAGGAAGCTGTCCCGTTTGTTTATAATCAACGGCTATTCGGCCCGGCCTTCTTTCCATGCCTTCAGGAGTTGTTCATAAGGAACAGTTTCTCCCTTTGGTTTTTCATTTTCAAGCTTTGCCTTTGGAGCAGCTCCTGGAGCCTTCCCAAGCCACTCTGATTCAGGCTTCACAGGATTCAGCTTTGGAGCGCAGTTAACCATTCCTTCCTTTTCAAGCTGTCCAAGACGCTCGTCAAATTTTGCGGCGAGTGAATCAAGGGCTTCCTTTGGAGTCTTTTTCTTTGCGAATGTGGCATGTCCCAGTTCCTGCCACCAGAAAGGAGCCATGCCTGGATAATCAGGTACGTTTGTTCCAGTCGGTGTCCAGGCTACCTTGGCCGGGCTGCGGTAGAACTCGATGAGACCGCCGTATTTTGGAATTTCCTTGTCAAGAATCGGAGACATAATGTCTGAGTTTCTTATTGGGGTAAGACCGGTGAGAAATTTTTTCATGGAAACAGTCTTGCTTACGCAGAACTGGGCATAAAGCCACGCTGCTTTCTGCTTTTCAAGAGGAGTATTCTTAAAGATTGTCCATGAACCACAATCCTGGTAACCAAGCTTCATGCCTTTTTCCCAATACGCACCATGCGGAGAAGGGGCCATTCTCCATTTTGGAGTGCCGTCTGCGTTAACAACTGGAAGGCCTGGTTTGATCATATCTGCGGTAAAGGCGGTGTACCAGAAAATCTGCTGGGCGATGTTTCCTTTTGCAGGCTCTGCGCCTGCCGTTGAAAAGGTCATGTTTCTTGCTTCAGCCGGAGCATAGTTATAAAGCCAGTCAATGAATTTTGTGAGGGCATAAACAGCTGAAGGGCCGTTCATCTCTCCGCCTCTTGAAACTGACGCACCAACAGGTTTGCAGTCTTCAACACGGATACCCCACTCATCAACAGGAAGTCCGTTTGGAGTTCCTTTGTCACCAAGACCTGCCATTGAAAACCATGCATCTGAGAAACGCCAGCCTAGGGAAGGATGACGCTGACCATAATCCATGTGGCCATAGACTTTCTTGCCGTCTATTTCTTTCACAACATTTGTGAAGAAATCAGCAATATCTTCGTATGCCGACCAGTTCACAGGGACGCCGAGTTCATAACCATATTTTTCTTTAAACTGCTTCTTGAAATCTTCCCGGGTGAACCAGTCATAGCGGAACCAGTAAAGATTCGCAAACTGCTGGTCAGGAAGCTGATAAAGTTTGCCGTCCGGAGCCGTACAGAAGCTTTTACCCATGAAGTCGTCCACATCAAGGGTTGGGAGGGTAACATCCTTCCCGTCTCCTGTCATGAAGTCAGAAAGAGGAAGAACCTTGCCGTATCTGTAATGAGTTCCGATCAGGTCACTATCATTGATGTAGCCATCATAAAGACTGGCACCCTTCATCTGGTTCTGAACCTTACTTACGACAAGACCTTCTTCGGTCAGTTCATGCTCAACCTTCATGCCTGTAATTTCGGTAAAAGCTTTGGCAAGTACTTTTGATTCATATTCATGGGTTGTAAGAGTCTCTGAAACAACTTTGACGGATGTGTCTTTTGGAAGGGATTTGACAGCGTTGATAAACCACTCCATTTCCTTAAGCTGCTGTTCTTTGCTGAGCGTGCTTGGAGAAAATTCGCTGTCAATCCATTTTTTTGCCGCTTCCATGTCTGCAATTGCAGGGGAGGCAGCCATAAAAAAACCTAACAAAATAGACAAAATCAAATTCTTCTTGCTCATACATCCTCCTTTAGCTTGTGGCGGGAAAGAGAGAGATCATGCTTCACCTGAAAACAAAGCGTTTATAAAGATAAGGGGTCTTACAAAAAGTCATAAAAGGGCTTCAGCTTCATGCCTGACTTGATCCGGCATCTTTGTATTTTCAGACACTTCCGAATTCAGAGCTGTGCCGGAATGAAGGAAACCTAACTTTTTGCTATCTTGTCAAAAATAAAAGCCGTTATTAATTCCCGTCACATTAAACTTACTGATTAAATATGCTCGGGGATATAATCTTGGATCAGAACAAAGAAAATGGAAAAAGCGGAATAAGGGTGTTGTTGAATTTGATTGGATTATGCACTCAAACTGACTTCAAGTCAATAACTACGATTCGATTTTACTCCATATTTATGCTCTGCTTGTGTTGAAAAATTTTCTGTGCGATAAAGCGTATATAGACATAACAATTCTTGGTTTTGCAATTGGCTCTAAAGACTTAACAAGGAGAATGGCTATGCAAAACATTCATAATTCCCATGAACCTCCTGATTTTTCGCTCGTTCTGGGTGGACCAGTGTTCCAGTTTCTGGTTCGTTCAAGACTCGCAACTCCTGCTCTTGAGCTGATGAACAGGAGGATTATCTCCGTAATCATGATCACCTGGCTGCCTCTCCTTATTCTTTCTATATTCAGCGCCAGGGCCTGGGGCGGTATCGGACTTCCTTTTTTTTATGACATCGAAACCCATGCCCGTTTTCTTGTGTCTCTGCCCTTGCTCATTGTCGCCGAATTGCTGGTTCATAAAAGAATGCGCATGATTGTCGGGCAGTTCATAGACCGCGAGATCATCACCGAAGAGGTTATGCCAAAGTTCAGGGATATTATTGCCTCGGCAATGAAACTGAGAAATTCTGTGCTCATTGAATTGATAATGTTCGTTCTGGTTTTTGTCGCAGGACATTATATTTGGGCCACGTTCAGTGGTATAACAAGAATCGGAGATGATGCAGGAAGCTGGTATTCCACAAGGGTTAACGGGATCACCCAATTTTCACCGGCAGGCTACTGGTATATTTTCATCAGCAGGCCCATGTTTCAGTTCATTCTCCTCCGCTGGTATTTCAGGGTTTTTATATGGGCTCGTTTTCTCTGGCAAAGCTCGCGGCTCGATCTCGACCTTATACCTACCCACCCTGACCGTGCCGCAGGAATAGGTTTTCTTGGCGGTAGCAGCTCAATGTTTGCGCCTCTTCTTATGGCCCACGGAGCTGGAGTGGCAGGGCTTATTGCAAATCCAATTTTTTTTGCCGGAGCGAAGCTTCCGGACTTTCAGCTGGAAATTCTTGGCGTGGTGCTTTTTCTTCTCATGCTGGTGCTGGGGCCCCTGACTTTTTTCGCGCCTGCCCTGATGAGTGCCAAACGAACCGGCATGCGCGAATACGGAATACTTGCCAGCAAATATGTCAGCGATTTTGACTCGAAATGGGTGCGCGGAGGCGCAAGCGATGATGAAGCCCTCGTCGGAAGCGGAGATATTCAGTCTCTTGCAGACCTTGGGAACAGCTTCCAGGTGATCCGTGAAATAAAGCCTTTTCCTTTCAGCAGGGAGACGGTCGTTCACCTTGTTTTTTTTACCCTACTGCCTGGAATGCCTCTGATACTTACGATGATCCCGCTGGAGGAGTTGATAACTAAACTTCTGGGCAGCGTTTTTTGATGATTTTTCAAGGAGTCTGAACTGAGCTCAAAAGGAATTTGATGAACAAAAAAGCGACAATGATAGTTGCGTCAACAATATGCGGAAGAATAAGTCCTGTCGGCTTTGCAAGCATAAAAGACAGACGTTTGCTTGAATCCATTCGCGATCAGACAGATGCGAGCATAATGGGCGCGGGTACACTCCGGGATGCTGATCCTGAAATGAGATGCACAGGTGGCAGGCTTCCGGAAAACAGGATAAGGGCATTTGTTTCAGCTTCGGGAAATATCCCCAATGAAAACAGAAAGATTTTCATAAACGGCCCAAAGCCTGTAATTTTTGTTCCGTTTGAGCTGTCAGCTGAACTTGAAAAAGTTTTTGAGGACAAAGCTGTAATAAAAGGCGTTTCCAGATCAATATCTGAATCAGGTCAAAAATCAGGCATTTCCATTTCCGAAGTTTTCGGGTTGCTCTCCGGGATGGGAGCTGAAAAAATTCTTGTGGAGGGAGGCGGCAGCTTCAATTATTCCTGCCTCAAAGAAGGCCTGATAGATGAAGTACTTCTTACAATCGCACCTTTCATATCAGGAGACAAATGGGCTTCCACTGTGGCAGACTCTAAAGAAAAAATTTCATCCCTTGTCAAGCTTGAGCTGGTCGAGTGTTCGCATTCAGGGGAAACCGGCGAAATCTTTACAAAATACAGGGTTATAAAATGATAAACATAAAAGACTCGGCAATACTTTTTTCAGGCGGCACTGATTCTCTGGCTTTATACGCTATGAGCTTCACAGGCAGCCACACTTCAGTGCCTAAGCCCGAAAGAATTCATCTTCTTAATATGCTGAACGGAATGTCCAGATTTCCGCATTTCACAAAAAACAGATTCGATACGGCAAAGATAATTCTTGAATCCCATTCTCCCAAGGAAAAGCTTCCTGAGAGCCTTTTGATAGAGCTTGATTCCGGCAGACTTTTTCAGGGATTATGGCTGGACAGATACGAAGAATTCATGCCCAGGTATAACGGCAAAAACCTTGTCTGCGTGGCATGCAAGGCCGCGATGCACACAAGGGCGATAATCTACTGTCTGGAAAATGACGTTAAACTTCTGATGGCAGGATATACGAAAAAACAGTCCTATTATCCTGAACAGACCCCGACATTCATGGATGCAATGAATGCTTTTTCTGAAAAATTCGGAATCAGAACCACCTACCCTGTTTTTGAAGACTTTTCAGAAGAAACCGTTTCAAAGCATTATCTTGAAGACCAGGGACTTCCATCAACCGGAGGAGGCGAAAGAAAATGCCTTTTTTCCCAGACTTACACAACTGCCACGGAAAATGAAACAGGGCGTTATCTGTCTGACATGCTTCCTGTGCTTGAAGAATATATTAAATATAAAATTGCAGGAGAACCCAAAGCCGCAGCCGAATGTTTCAGACCTGGTCGGATAAAGGAAATGCTCATAGCGTAGGGTGTGTGGCGTCCTCCCACGCACCATTTTTTCAGCAGACATACAAGGCCGCAACAAATCCCGGAAAATATTTTGAATAAAGACATAAGCTGCATAATACCCACAAAGGACAGGGAGCATCTGGTTGAAAAGGCCATAAGAAGCGTAATCAGCCAGAATACCAGTCTGTCCATAGAAATAATCATGGTCGATGACGGATCTTCGGATTCGACCATTGAAAGAATTTCCAGGCTTTTCCCCAATATAATCATTGTAAAAACAGCAAACACAGGGCCTGGCAAGGCAAGAAATCTCGGAGTAGATGCATCTTCTTCTGAGATTCTCATGTTTCTGGATTCAGATGACGAATGGCTGCCTGATCATGCTGAATCTCTTTATAAAATAATAAAAAGCGGCCATGAATTTGCCTATGGCATCACCCTCAACCACAATGAAGTCTCTGGCGGTGAATTTCTTATTCCCGAAAACGGAAAGGGTTACAGAGGTGACTGTTTCAGGAATATGGCGAGATGGTGCTTTACGGTTCCTTCATCTGCGGCTGTAACAAAAAAGGCATTTGACTCTGCAGGCGGATTTCCTGAATTGAACAGAGGCGAAGACTGGGCTTTTTTTCTAAAACTGAGCTCAGAATTCAGTTTCGGTTTTTGTGAAAAAGTCATATCAAGAAGAATGCTCCATGAGGGCAGCCTTTGCAGCGCTGATAGCCTTGCGCCAAAAATAGAAAATCTTCTCATAAATATCAAAAAAGTTGTCGAAGCATCAGGAAGAGCAGACGCGACTCTTATTCACTTTTTTGATCAGGCTATGAATATAACCAGAAAAGAGGGCACATCATGGAAAACTTTTCAGGATTTTTTTACCGCGACAAAGAATCTGGAGCCTCGTCTCTGAAATATATACCCGAATCAGAACATAAAAGAATATTAAACACCAGCGAAGACATTCCTGAGCAGGCCCCATCATTCCCATTGTTTCTCGATGAAGTTGGAATAAGCAACAAAACCTTGTGGATAAGCCTTCCCGAAGGACTTATTCCTTTTGAGGCAACCATAACTGTCAGCCTTCCCCCTGATTCAAGGGGCATTCACATGTCCAGAATGGAAGGAGCAATTTCAGAACTTCATGGTGTTTTATTTGAAAGTCCCACAGTCTATGCCGAAGAACTTGCGAGAAAAATTGGTGAAAAGCAGACGGGCGACAAAGTCAGCGTAAATCTGTCCGGCAAGATTCCTCTGATTCAGACAACGACTGCAAGCAGAAACAAATCAATAGATTCCGTGATGATTGACATATCAGTTTCAGGACTGAAAAAAGACGAAAATCTGAAGCTCGAGACTGTTCTGTCAGCAGGTATGGATCACATAACAGCCTGTCCTTGTACCCAGGAATATAACCGTGCGCTTTTCAACACAGAAAGCTCTAAATGCCTTCCGACCCATTCCCAGAGATCAAGCACCAGGCTTGCTGTCAGGGTTTCAAACGGCTATCCTGAGTGGAAGGATCTTGTTACATGTATTAAATCCGCCCTTCACACCACAAATGACCTTCTGAAAAGAAACGACGAGGCTGAAATTGTCCTGAAATCCCATTCAGCCCCTCAGTTTGCCGAAGACGCTGCAAGGGAAACAGCAAGAGCAGCCGGGAGAATCATGGGAGGAAAGCTTTCTTCTGATACCCCTGTAAAAATAGAATCCCTCAGCCTTGAAAGCATTCACACACACAATGTCTGGTGTAAGGTATCAACAACAATGGGCAGGATTACGGAGATAGAAAACAGCCTGAAAAAATCCGATTCGTAGGGTGCTCAAGCTCTAAGGCTTGCGCACCAGATTCGTGTGCCTCCGGCGAGGCAATATTACCAAATCAACCAAAGTCAGACGAAGCGTATTTGTTCGGCTGTTTTGAAATTGATAGGGCGAGTGCCTCGAGCGGGTCGCTTTTTTGTAAAAAAGCTCGGCAAAAAACTTTTTGTTTTTTCAAATGAACAACTATGACCCTATCAGAGAGCAGTTTTGCAGCAACAAATCTAAACTAATAAATGGAATAAGCATTTTTTATTCTTCCTTTTGAAAGGCAAAAGTTGAAAAACTCTTTCCATTACAAATTAAAAGTATTTACTTGTCTTATTGCAATTTGCTTTTTGTTTTTTTCACTTGGCTGCCAGCGTTTCAAAAGTGAAGAACTTCAAAACTGCATTGAATATCCGGATATATCTTTAACGGATTTAAAACTTCCAAACATTAAAAGCCAGATTGAAAAACCAGATGGCAATTTCAGACTCTACGTTTCTAATCAGAGCTTTGATCTTATCATAACAGACATAAAAATATTCATTGATGACACTGCTGTGCTGCATGAACGATTTGACGTTGAACATCAGCATAACTGGAAAATGTTCAGATTTAGTCTTTCAAAGGGTATTCATAAGATTAAAGCTATATCCATCACGGCATGTGCTGAATATGAATCGCAGTTTGAAATTGCTGGCGACAATTGGGCAGTCATTGACTTCTGGACAAAAAAACATGGTAAAAATTACACGCCATACTTCAGTTTTGAAAACAGATGTGAAGAAATAGCCTTCCTTTAAAATATGATTTTTTGCAGAAAGAATATCCAAAATGAAAATAGTAAGCGCCTGCCTTGCAGGCATCAATTGCAGATATGACGGAAAATCAAGCCCGGTTGAAGAAGTAATGAATCTCGTCAGAAAAGGTGAGGCAATTCCTGTCTGCCCCGAACAGTTTGGGGGACTTCCTACCCCAAGAATCTGCTGTGAAATCAAAAATGGCATGGTTTTCACAAAAGCCGGTGATGATGTTTCCTCTGAATTCAAAAAAGGCGCGGAACAGGGCCTTAAGATCGCCCTTCTTGCCGGATGCGATTCAGCCATACTAAAGGCAAGGTCACCTTCCTGTGGCTGCGGAAAAATCTACGACGGCTCCTTTTCAGGGAAACTCATTGACGGGAATGGCCTTTTTGCTGAAATGCTTCTCAGCCACGGCATAGATGTTAAAACTGAGGAAAATATTGATTGATTATTTTCACTATTTTCAGACAGTTCTGGATTACGGCCTACCCAGGAATAACGGAGATCGGACTTTTTGCGGCTTTGTCAAAATTCTGCGACAACAAAAACAAAAAAAAGGAAAGAATCATGATCAGAAAAATTATCGTTGCTGCTACATTTATGGCCCTGTTATCAACGTCTGCAATTGCGGGAGAAATGTTCTCTGTTTCAAGCCCTAAATTCAAAGAAGGAGACAAAATGGGAATGGATCAGGTCTTCTCTGGTTTCGGATGCACAGGAAAAAATATTTCGCCCGAACTTGAATGGAAGAATGCGCCTAAAGAAACCAAAAGCTTTGCGGTTACGGTATATGATCCGGATGCACCGACCGGAAGCGGCTGGTGGCACTGGACAATTTTCAATATTCCGAAAAATACGACAAAGCTTGTTGAAAATGCCGGAGATCCAGCTTCGGGATTGGCGCCAAAGGAAAGCACCCAGAGCATGACAGATTTTGGGAAGCCTGGATATGGAGGCGCCTGCCCGCCTGCCGGTGACAAGCCCCACAGGTATATTTTTACAGTACACGCACTCGATGTCGAAAAACTGCCCCTTGAACAGGCCGCATCAGGCGCAATGGTTGGTTTTAACCTGAACCAGCACAGTATTGCAAAGGCTCAGCTCACAGTTCTTTTTTCAAGATAAGATCAATAAGATTGCAAAAAGTCAAAAATAGCGGCGGCGTCATGCCGGACTTGATCCGGCATCCAGTTATTTCAGATACTTCTGAATTCCTGCCTGCGCCGGAATGACAGGAATCAGGCTTTTTGCAACCTTGACATGATTATCAACGCACAGCGATCTTCATAAGACCAAGTTTTATTTTATTTCTTACCCTTATCTGTGCTATCAATAAAGCCATAGATAAAATTCTATTTCAGGTCTTGACAATCCGGCCTTGCAACAGAAACTCGGCTTTTAAATCCTTAAATATAATCAGGCCCCGGATCATAAATACCGGCAGGCTTCAATATCAAGTCTTCGGGCATATTCCACTGCCCTCAAACAGAGTCCTGTAATAAATCTTTTAATGAAAACTGATTAAGGATCTTTATTATGAGTTCCCGCAGCAATCAGAATTCCATTGATTACAACTATCCTGTAAAGCTTGCTGATGGAGTTTACTGGGTTGGGTATCATGACCCTGAATCCGGCCTTCACTGTAATCCATATATAATCATAGACGGAAACGAGGCTGTTCTTGTGGATGGAGGCAGCAGGCCTGATTTCCCGAATGTCATGATGAAAATTCTCCAGACCGGAATTCATCCATCCTCGATAAAGGCCATGGTTTTCCATCATTATGATCCGGATCTGTGCGCAGGTATTCCGAATTTTGAGGATATCATCGGAAGAGAAGACCTCATGATCATATCCGATTATCAGAATAAGGCCTTTATTAAGCACTACTCTGTCGCATCCAGAATTTTGTCCCTCGAGCAGATGAATCATGAATATGTTTTTTCATCCGGCCGCAGACTGACTTTCCACAATACTCCATACGCCCATTCTTCAGGAAGCTTTGTAACCTTTGACAATGTCGCAAAGGTTCTTTTTTCCAGCGATCTTTTCGGTTCTTTCGGAAGAGACTGGGATCTTTATTTTGAATACCACCGTGAATGCCAGACCTGTTCCGACTACGAAAACTGCCCGAGACAGAAACCTTCGTGCCCTGTTGTTGATATGATGAAGTTTCATCAATCCATAATGCCATCAAACAGATCACTGAAAATGGCTCTGGAGATAATGGCGGAAATCCCATTTGAAATGATTGCGCCGCAGCATGGCAGTGTAATCAAGGGAGCTGAAAAAATCATCTTCGTATTTAAAACACTCTGCAATCTGGAAAAAGTGGGTGTAGACAGTCTTCTTGGAGAAAGAGCCTATCAGAGCATTGGAAATATAAAAAAACTAACTGAGAGGCTGGAACAGAATGCACCTAATTCTTGAAAAAATATGCGCGGCTGATCCTTCAGAACTTAAGACGCCGCTTATATCTTCTCTAATCAGCTCTGTCATGGAGCTATCTGCGGTAAAAAAAGATGACAGGATCAATCACGAACTGTTTAAAAAGCTTGTTCTTGACTACTCATTTGCCGAAAGAAAACTGCATGAAGCCAATCAGTTCAAGAATCGGATGATAGGCATGACGGCCCATGACCTCAGAAATCCGCTCATCTCGATACGCGGCTTGAGCGAATTGCTGCTTGATCAGAATATGGGGCCGCTCAGTGAAGAACAGAAAGAATTTATCAAGGTTATTAACGACGCAAGCAGGCATCTCATTGATCTGATCAATGAAATCCTGGACGTTTCGGCTTTTGAAAGCGGAAAACTGACAATAAAAAAAGAATGGACCGATTTCAGCAAACTTGTTTTCGAACGAATGAGAATATTCAGCATTCAGGCGGACAAGAAGAACATCCGCCTTGAGTCCAATCTCGAACATTTTGGCCTTGTTTATCTTGATTCTTCAAGGATAATCCAGGTCATAGACAATTTCACAAGCAATGCCCTTAAGTTTTCACCAAGTGGTTCAACGGTCAAAGTTGGCTTGAAGAAGGAAGCTGAAAAAGCTGTATTCATTGTATCAGACCAGGGGCCAGGATTTACGGAAGATGACAGGGCAAAGCTTTTCGGCGAATTTACAAGACTCAGCGCAAGACCTACGGCAGGAGAACATAGTACAGGGCTTGGGCTTTCAATCACAAAAAAAATAATCGAGGCACACGGCGGCACCATATCACTTGCAAGCGAACCTGGTAATGGGGCCTCCTTTTCGGTGTTTCTGCCAATTCAGGAGATAAATAATGGCTGATAAATTCAGGGTTGTGGTTGCAGATGATGAAAATCATATCAGGATGTTCATAAAATCTGTCCTTAAAACCATAGGAGCCGAGATTGTAGGGGAGGCCAAAAACGGGAACGAGGCCATCGATATCTTTCGAAAAACCAGGCCTGATCTGCTTCTCATGGACATTAACATGCCTGAAAAAACCGGTGATGAAGCCCTTATAGATATAATGAAAGAGTTCCCCGATGCCTGCGTAATAATGATGACTTCAGTTTCAGATATTGAAACTGTACAGCAATGCATTGAAAAAGGCGCGTCCCATTATATACGCAAGGATACGCCCATAGACCAGATTAAGGAAATCATACTTGAAACTCTGAATATAAATAAAGGTGAATGAAATGGCTGCTGATACCGAAAAGTATGATCTTGATGCCATGCTTAAGGAAATTGAGGAAGATGAAGGAAAGAAGCAGGCTGAAAAACCACGGGCAATGTCCCAGGATGAGATCATGAAAATGCTCAGAGACAAGAAAAATAAAGGAAAGGCCAATGAGTGAAAAGTCTTTCGCGGTAAAACTTGTTTCAGATGGAGTTCTTTCTTCCGAAGAGATTTCAAGGCTGATGATGAAACTTGGGGACTCGGGCGAGAAGCTGAGGGATCACCTTCTGGAGATAGCGGCTCTTCCAAGGAATGAGATAGGAAAAAGATGGGGAGACGCCATATCCGTGGCTTATGTCGACCTTGAAAAAACCCTTTTTCAGAAAGAAGCCCTTTCTCACCTGAGTCTTGAGAATGCCATAAAATACAATGCCATACCTCTATATATGCTTGGCTCCACTATTACCGTGGCGACTGACCGGCCAAATGATCAGGATAGAATCCAGGCGCTCAGGATGGTATCTGGAAAGCTTGTAAGCCCGGTGTTTTCTTTTCCTGGTGAAATTTCCGATGCGATATCAATTAATTACCAGTCCAAGGATTCTCTTGAAGGAGCCATAGGAAGAATTTTTGATAACGCACTATTCAAAGGACAGGGCAAGATCACCCATGAGCAGATCGAAAAAATAGCTGGCGACAAGGCCATGATCGAGCTTGCTAGTGGAGTAATTCTGCTGGCGGTCAAAGAGAGGGCAAGTGATATTCACATAGAGCCAAGGGAAGATATGCTTCATATCCGTTTCAGGATTGACGGCGTTCTACAAGAAAGGCTCAGGCTTGAACACGCGCTTCTTGCTCCCATGGTTTCAAGATACAAGGTCATGGCCAATCTTGATATCACAGAAAAAAGAAGACCACAGGATGGCAGAATAACCCTCAAGCTTGCCAGTAAATCAGTAGATATAAGAATTTCAACTGTTCCAGCCATTTACGGTGAAAAGATAGTAATGAGAATCCTTGGTCAGGTTATGGCAAGGGATGTTCCTGAACTTGAAGAGCTGATGTTTTCAAAATCAATCCTTGAGGCTGTAAAGAGAATAATTAATTCTCCTAATGGAGTTTTTTTTGTTACAGGCCCCACGGGATCAGGTAAAACAACGACGCTTTTCTCAATACTGAAAAGGTTGAACAAGCCTGAAGTCAATATAATGACAATTGAAGATCCCGTGGAATACAGAATCGCAGGGATTAATCAGATTCAGGTAAACCACGACATAAATCTTAATTTTGCGGCAGCGTTAAGGGCTTTTCTAAGGCAGGACCCTGATGTCATTCTGATTGGAGAGATAAGGGATCTGGAAACGGCCAAAATAGCCTCCCAGGCTGCTCTCACAGGCCATCTGGTTCTTGCAACCCTTCATACGAATAATGCGCTTCAAGCTGTCACCCGTCTCATAGAAATAGGTGTCGAACCGTTTCTGGTGGCACCCTCCATAATAGGAGTCATGGCCCAGAGACTGGTCAGAAAAATCTGTGATAAATGCAAAACATCCTATGTTGTTGACAAGGAGATCGCAGAGAAATATTTCATAATTAGAAATGACCGTGAAGTAATTTTTTACAAGGGCAACGGATGCGCGGACTGCAATAACACCGGGTATTCAGGACGTGTAGCAATCCACGAGGTCTTTCTGATAACAGAAGAAATCAGAGCCATGGTTGCGTCCGGCGTTTCCATCCTTGATATCCAAAAAAAGGCAAGAGATATTGGGTTCAAGGAATTGCGGTACGACGGCATGAAAAAAGTTCTCAGGGGAGTGACCACAATTACTGAGCTTGAGAGGGTCTGCGTTTCAGGGAATGCATGACAATGGAGTTATTTTTGAAGAATTCTGCAAATGAAACAATAGAATGGAATGATTTTGAAAGGGTGGAGCTTCGGGTTGGAACCGTTGTCGAGGTTCATGAGTTCCCTGGTGCGAAAAAACCTGCATATAAGATTTTTGCTGATTTTGGAGACGGTTTTGGAATAAAAAAATCCAGCGCCCAGATAACTGATCTTTACAGGCCTGAAGATCTTGTGGGTAAGCAGATAATCGGAGTCCTCAACTTTGCTCCGAGGCAGATAGGAAAATTCATGTCAGAATTTCTTGTCACAGGTTTTGTTCAGGATTCGGGCGCAGTTGTACTTGCCATTCCGGAAAGAAAAGTGGCAAATGGGCTGAAACTGGCCTGAGCTCGATTATACATATACTTCACATCGTCATAATTTGAACTCTTCTTTTAAATGAAAGATCAAAGGCCGCTTTTTGAAACAAGCTTGGCAAAAACTTTTCGGTTATGGATTCTTTTGCTTTAAAAACATATGTTCTCAACTCGTAATAAAAAAAACATAAAAGTTTTGGAAAAGGTCTGGAAAACCCTTTTTCAAAAGGGTTTTCCAGTAATTATGCAACAACAGGCTTGCCATTCAAACGGCCTGACTCATTTCAAATGTTCATGCTGTGACATTGATGTGTATAGCTTGACTCGACGCTGCTGACTTATAGATTGAATAGCTCAGTTTTGCCTGTATTATTAATAAGGGAATTACAAGATGCTTGTTCAGCCAGTAAAAACTTCAAATACAGAAAAAAACTGGAAGTCGTGCACTGATTCATCTTTGTGTTTCGGTATTTCCCTTCTTTTTTTTATTCTCATTGCTTTATTTTTTGCATCTTCATCCATTGCTGAAAAAACCGTGAGAATAGGCGCTTTTTATTATTATCCGGCAATTTTTAAAGATAAAGATGGCGTTGAAAAAGGTTTTTATGTCGATCTTTTTAAAATAATCGCTGAAAAAGAAGGCTGGCAGATCGAATATGTTTACGGCTCATGGACTGAAGGGCTGGAGCGCATAAGAAAAGGCGAGGTTGATGTTTTAACCAGCGTTGCCCGGACACAGGACCGTGAAAATTTCATGGATTACTGCTCTACTCCGGTTCTTACGGTTTGGGGTGAAGTTTATGTGCATAGATCCTCTGATCTTGATTCAATACTGAGGATGCAGGGCAAAAGAATTGCCGTGATGAAAAATGATTTCAACGCACTGAGCTATAAAAAACTCGCGGATTCTTTTGGACTCAAATGCGAGTATCTTGAAGTTGAGAGTTTTGATGAAGTCTTAAAAATGGTTCAGGATAAAAAAGCTGACGGAGGAGTTGTCAGCAGCATCTTCGGTGCAGGGAAGAGTCCATCTTTTGATGTCAAGGGAACCGGAATTGTTTTTAATCCTTTTGACATCTTTTTTACGGTCGGGAAAAACTCGAACAAAGATATACTGGAAAGTCTTAACCGCTATCTTGAAACATGGAAAGACGACAGAAATTCTCCCTACTACACTAAAATGAAAGAATGGCTACGCAGGGAAGCAGGTATCCATGAGGTCATTCCGTCATGGATCTGGGAGTCTTTTGCTCTTTTGTGCTCAACTGCAATCATAGTCCTGATTTTCAATATCCTTCTCAGGCGCCGTGTGCGCAAAAACACCCTCGACATAATAGCCTCATCAGAACGTCTTGCAGAAAGTGAATTCAGATTCCGCAGACTTCATGAAAGCATGATGGACTCATTTGTTCAGACAGATATGTCTGGCAATATAATTGATTTCAACAAGCCATTCATTGAAATGCTGGGTTACACAGGTGATGAGTTTAAAAATCTCACATATATGGATCTTACTCCTTTAAAATGGCATGCAATGGAATCAGCAATCGTAGAGGAGGAAATTCTTCCCAAAGGCTATTCAGGAATTTATCAAAAAGAATACATCAGAAAAGACGGTTCTGTTTTTCCTGTGGAACTGAGAACTTTTCTAATCCGGGATGAGAAAAATCAACCTGTGGGCATGTGGGCTATAATAAGAGACATTACAGCCAGAAAACAGGCTGAAGATGAACAGGAGCGAGATGAAGAGCGACTGAGCAGCTTGTTGTCCATAATGCAGCATAGATCCGAAACCTCACAGGAATTCCTTGATTTTGCCCTTCATGAGGCAATCAGGCTAACACACAGTAAAATCGGTTATATTTACCATTATGATGAAGAAAAAAAGGAGTTCTCCCTTAATTCATGGTCAAGGGATGTAATGAAGGAATGCAGCATAACAAAACCCATGACCTGCTATGAGCTTGAAAAGACAGGTATATGGGGAGAAGCTGTAAGACAGAGGAAGGCCATGATCCTTAATGACTTCGATGCAGAAAATCATCTAAAAAAAGGTTATCCGGAAGGCCATGTGAACATATCAAGATTCATGACCCTTCCTGTATTTAAAGAAAATAAAATTATTGCGGTCATAGGGGTTGGTAACAAGGAAACAGATTATAACGACACTGATTTATTGCAGCTGTCCATTCTGATGGAGGCTGTTTTCAAAGCCCTGGAAAAAAATCAGGCCCAGGACGCCCTTAAAATGAGCGAAGCCAGAATGGCAGCGTTCATGAGGCATGTTCCTGCCCTTATTCTCATCAAAGATTCCGAGCTCAGGGCTATTTACGCCAATGATAAATTTATGCAGTTTTTCCCTTTTGACGAATGGAAAAACAAAACCCCGCACGAGCTTTTCTCTGATGATATAGCAGACGCCATGCTGACAAAAGACAGGGAGGCTTTTGAAAAAGGCCACATAATTTATGAAGAGGAGTGGACTGACAGATATGGTGATGGGCATATTTTTCTGACAAGCAAATTCAGGATTAATGTTCCTGATTCGGAGCCAATGCTTGGAATAATAATCTCAGACATCACAGAACGAAAGGCTGCTGAAAGCGCTCTGCATGAAATAACTGAAATGTTCCGGCTTTTCATGGAAAATAACCCCATTTATGTTTTTATAAAAGACGAAAACATCAGGCCTGTATACTTAAGCAGAAATTTTGAGAATATGATTGGCAGGCCCCTTGATGAAATTCTGGGAAGAACAATGGACGAGCTGTTTCCTTCTGATCTTGCAAAAAGCATAATTGAGGATGATAAAAAAATTCTGAAAGAAGGCAAACTCCTCGAAGTAGTTGAAGAGCTTGACGGGAAAACTTATACGACCATCAAATTCCCAATGATGATAAATGGCGTTCCGAAATATCTTGCCGGATATACAATGGACATCACAGAGAAAAAGCTTGCAGAGCAGGAAAAGGAAAAACTTTACACCCAGCTTCTTCAGTCCCAGAAAATGGAGTCCATTGGCCGTCTTGCCGGAGGAGTAGCCCATGATTTCAACAATATGCTCCAAGCCATCATAGGCTTTTCTGATATGGCCCTCATGAAAATGAAGGACGATGACATTATTCACGGCTATCTGACAGAAATCCAGAAAGCCGCAAACAGATCTGCGGATCTTACAAGGCAGCTCCTTGCTTTTGCCAGAAAGCAGACTGTTATGCCCAAAGTCTTGGACTTGAATGATGTCGTGGCGAGCATGCTTAAAATGCTTGGAAGGATGATAGGCGAAGAAATAAATCTTGTCCTTAAGCCCGCAATCAGTCTCTGGAAGGTATTCATGGACCCTACCCAGCTTGACCAGATACTCGCAAATCTTGCGGTTAATGCCAGGGACGCCATAAAAGGCAAGGGCACCATTACAATAAGCACCTTTAATATAGACCTTGATCCGGTTTACTGCATGCAGCACGCAGGATCAATTCCTGGTCAATATGTAGTTTTAAGCGTCAGTGATGACGGGTGTGGTATGAGCGAAGATGTCATTGCAAACATCTTTGAACCATTTTTTACAACAAAGGATGTGGGTGAAGGGTCAGGACTCGGTCTTGCTACAGTGTACGGCATTGTAAAGCAGAATTGCGGTTTTATTGATGTTTCAAGCAGTCCAGGCCATGGAACTACATTTTCTGTCTATATACCTCGTTATGAGGAAGAGATTCAGGAAATGGACACTTCGGCCAGACTTCATGCCGTTAACCGTGGCAGTGAAACCGTCATGTTTGTGGAAGACGAGACCGTTCTCCTTAATCTTGGTAAAGCAGTGCTAAGGCACCATGGTTATACTGTCATAACCTCGGACAATCCTTTAGAAGCTCTTTCTATTGCTGAAAAATATCCCCTTGATATTCATATTCTTATTACGGATGTGGTGATGCCTGAGATGAATGGGAAAGAACTGGCGGATGCGTTTCTTAAAATAAAACCGGGTGCAAAATGTCTTTTCATGTCAGGATATGCCACAGATCTGATCACAAACAGAGGCGCTCTTACAGAAGGTGCTCATTTCATACAGAAGCCTTTTTCAACGGTTGATCTGGCCACAAAGGTGAGGGAAATTTTGGAGTCTGCCTGATTATATACCCGGACATCCGATAAATTTGGCAAAGTCGCAAAAAGCGCCGATTCCCGTCATTCCGGCGCAGACCTAAATCCAGAACTATCTAAAAATACTGGCGTTATATAGTTTTTTTTCAAACCAGCTTCATTCTTTTAAAAAGAATGAATCCTGGAAAACATATTTGCCTTCAAGCCAGTCTGCAACCATATCTCCTTCATATTCAAGAATAGCCTTTACAGCCTTAGTGATGACCATGATCCCTGACTGGAGGCCTTTGGATGCACATCCTTTGATCATACCCTTGCGGATTGTTCCAAAAACAAGATTTCTGTGGGGATAACTCTCGATTTCAGCATTTTTCTTTTTAAGATCATACGCCTTCAGGCAAGCGCCCTTGTCCAGGGAATGCCATGATCTGCAAATGAATGGTCTAACCGGATAAAGAGAACATGAGCCTGCCTCAAGAAAAATGCATGGGGTCTGGTGCCAGTTTTCAACCTTCTCATCCAGATCTTTGCCATCAGTCAGCGCAAGGTTATGCGCTATTTTCCTAAGCAGTTCTCGTCTCTGATCTTCTGAATAAGTCGAGATGACATGATCTCCAACAAGAAGCGCCTCCGGAGGAGTGACTCTGATCTGCATAGAACAGCAGTAAGGACAATTAGGGCCGCAGGCTATTTCCGAAAAAAAGCTGTCAGATTCGATTCCTGATGTCAGCTCCTCGGCAAAACCAGTGCCTTCGGGCGCAATCCTGAGAACAGCTGCCCTGGTTCCTGCTTCAATATTAGATGTGGCGATGCCAAAACCTGCTTCAAAAAGAATCTTTATGTTTTCGTCGTTCATTGCTCTAAAAATATAAAAATTAGTTCCGTGCCTGCTGTCCCTGCCTGATGAGCCAAAAGGACATTAAAACCATTGCCTGATAAACGAGGCTCTATACATCAAAACATCCTGATATTGCAACCATCATCATTGACGGCCTGGCAAAAAAACAAAAAAGGAGCGTCAGCGTCATGCCGGACTTGCTCCGGCATTCAGTAATTTCAATTACTTCTGGACTCCGGTCTTCGCAGAAATGACGGGAATTGGACTATTTACGATCTTGTCATTATTTATGCGCCTCTGGAATTGGCGGAAAGTCCTGAGACTCGTTTCCTGGATTATTTTTCTCAGTCACTTTCAGACGGCAGCATGGATGCATCATATTTATCAATCTGAAGGTTACCGCCGGATGAAAAATTATCAGGTTCGAATTCGTTTATTATTATCCATACATTCTCGGATTTTACTCCGGCAGTTTTTACCACAGCATCTGTGATCAGTTTGACCATCTCCCGTTTCTGGGCGATGGTACGGCCTTTGGCAAGTTCGATTTTTACTACAGGCATAAATTCTCCTAAAAACCCGGATAAATGTTATTGACGGTCTCGCAAAAGTCCAATTTCAGTCATTCCGGCGAAGGCCGGAATCCAGAAGTATTTGAAATTACTGAATGCCGGATCAAGTCCGGCATGACGATGACGCTATTTTCTGATTTTTTGCACGTGTTATATTAATAGCCTCGCAAAAGTCAGGATACAGCCCCTATCCCATGGCCAGGCTTAATCTGTTTCATTTGAAGCGCCTGGATTACTTGGCTGGCAGCAAGCCCTCCAATACAGACCTGTCCATACCTGGAACAACATAAGAAATAATTCCGTTTTTGATATCGTATATTTCCATGACCGGCCCGGCACTTAATCCTTTTTCGGATATGTATCTGCCAAGTTCAGGATATACCCTGAAAACACCGATAAGCACAGAAACCTGCCCTCTATAAGGGAATCTGGCGACAATGGCATTTGACTCATCAATAGAAGCTGTCCTGAATTTTGGAGAGGTAGCCTGAAGCTTGTTCTGATACTCTTTTTCAACAATGCAACCGGCGATGCTTCTGAGCTTATCATCGGGAACTGTGCCCGGCTTGTCATAATAAAGCCCGAATCCTTTTGTCGCTGATACGCCTTTTTCGCCAAGCAGTGTATTGTATATTCTGTCCATGACATCGGCAGATTTTTTGTATGGACCGATACTTGAATCATATGCCAGAAAATAAGGCCCGGCTTTTTCCTCTGATATTTCAATTTCCGAAAAAAGACCTGCCCAGCTAAGAAAGGCCAGACATATGGCCGCGACTGCGAACAGCACGGAAACAAGTGAAACAACCAATCTCTTCATTATGTTGATCTCCAGGTTTTGTTTAAAAAAGCTCCAGCTGTTTTCCGGCAGATTCTTTGCGGCCAGCTTTTCTTGCAGTTCTTGAAAACTCAAGAAGCCTTTCTTCTATATCATCAAGGAACGGGGATCTGAACCTTTCAGTTTTTCTGCCGAATACGCGCCTGTTAGCAGCCCAGGACAGGTAAAGACTCTCCTTTGCCCTTGTCATCCCCACAAAAAAAAGACGCCGTTCTTCATCAACGCAGACTTCTGCACCCGGCCTGTTATATGGCAGGAGATCTTTTTCACAGCCAGCTATGAATACCACTGGAAACTCAAGCCCCTTGGATGCATGAAGGGTCATCAGGGAAACCTTCTGACTCTTCTTGCTGTATACATCCTGATCTGACATTAGGGCAATGTCTGAAAGAAAAAGAAAGGGATCTGAAGGATAAGCCCCTGCTATTTCCAGGAGTCTGTCCCAGCCCGAAGAATCGGAGGCTATCCCTAAATGCTCATTTTCAATGAGATGAGCCCGGGCTGAATTCAGGGCAGCAACAATTTTTCCTGAAAGCGCTTGCTCTGATATTTTTTTCAGGGCCGATTCAGACATCAGAGACAGATATTCAGGCCTTGAAACATTCAGACCCAGGGCAGCGCTAAGGCATTTCAGAGACTCGCTTATTAAGGGCTGGAGCAGGAAATTATCCTTATTGACAGGCTGAAAAGGAATACCAGATCGTTCAAGCTCGGCCATTATGGCTTCTGCCTGGACTCTCGTCCTATAAAGAATGGCAAAATCAGAAAAGGCGTGGGCAGATGAACAGTCATCACCTGCCCTGCCTGAATGGATGGACAAACTGGAGGTGCCTCCAACAAGTTTTTCTATCTCCGCAACTATGGTAGAAGCTTCTCTGTATTCATCATTTCCCTTGAAAATGCTTATGCTTTTTTTAGCTTCTATATCTGAAAAAACCCTTTGCCCTGAATCATTGCCTCCTTTACGAATCATCTGAAAAGAAGCATCAAGAATGGTTTTTGATGATCTGTAATTCTTTACGAGCCTGAGTTCTTCTGCCCCGGAAAAATCACCTGCAAATTTTCCGAAATATTCGGAACTCCCGCCCCTGAATCCGTAAATAGACTGGTCAGGATCGCCTATGGCGCAGACATGGCAAGAGCTTCCGCATAAAAGCCTGATGAAATGATACTGGATATTATTTAAATCCTGATATTCATCTATGAACACAAACCTGAGCTTCTCATGCCATTTTTCAAGTATTAACGGATTCTCTTCAAAAAGTTTTATGGACTTGAACACCAGGTCATCAAAATCAAGAAGATCCTTTGATTCCAGAAGATCCTGATAAATTAAGAAAACAGGCCCAAGAACTGCCGAAAGAATCAGTTTATCTCCTGATCCTGATTCTTCTTTTTCCGAAACAGGATGTTTCATCATGGTGATGTATTCTGAAACTTTATTGAAATCCGGCTTTTTTATTTTTTCACTGATCTGATCCATGTATTTGTCCATGGCAGATCTGATAAGGACAGCTCTTTGATCCTGATCGATTATGCAGAACTTCTTTTCAGGGAAAGCTTCCCTTAGAATACTAAAGCAAAGGCCATGAAATGTTCCTGTGAAAGGGATCTCTTTCCCGGGAAGAAGGGATTTCAGTCTCTGCCTCATTTCGTCAGCAGCCCTGTTTGTGAAGGTGATGGCGACTATTTCCGAAGCATTCACACCTTGATCGGAAATAAGATGGGATATCCTGTGGGTTATGGTTCTTGTCTTTCCGGTTCCTGGGCCTGCCGTGATAATCATGTGGCATGGCTTCATGGTTACGGCCCTTGCCTGCTCGTCATTGAGAGTCGGGCTTTCAGCGCCGTTTTTTTTCAGTTTGTTATCTGCTTCTATTTTTCCAAATAAAGTTTTTTCCGCAGCGTTTTGTTTCAGCACTTCTGGTTTATGGTTTCGGAGACTTTTCTTTTCTGAATCCTTTATATCAAAAAAAAATTTCTGCCCGGAGGCCGTCCTTCTTTCATCATCCGTAAAAATCTTTACGGTTCCGAATTCGCCGTCATATCCTGGCAAAAGAACAATATCATGGCTGCGCATTTTTTCTATGGCAAGCCCTAAGAGAGGTATGTCGGCCTTTCTGATTTTTTCAATATCCATGCTGTAAAGGATATCAAGTTCAGGGCCAAGGACGTCTATTATTCTAGCATATGATTCATTTACTTTTTTGGATAATGGCCCGACCCGAAAAATTTCTGCTATTATGTCAGTTAAAGGGATTATGCTGTGATAGGGCTTTGCTTTTTCAGGCAGAACTCCGTCATTCCTGTCAGCCAGTTCCTCAACCCTGTAAAGCACGCCAAGGGTCATTTTGCCCCCGCATTCAGGACAGATACCGCCTGTTTTCAGGGATTCCTCAGGTGAAAATCTTATTCCGCATTTTCTGTGACCATCCATGTGATATTTCCCTTCTTCAGGGAAAAATTCAAGGGTTCCGAGAAATGCGGATGGATCTCCGGTTTCAAGGGCAGATCTTATGGATGTATATGAAAGGTCGGTGTCAAAGAGATTGGCTTCACGTCCTAATTTCCCGGGTGAATGAGCGTCTGAATTTGAAACAAGGGATATTTTGTCAAGAAAGGAAACCCGGTGGTTCATAGCAGGGTCAGAAGATAGTCCTGTTTCTGCAGCAAAAATATATTTTGACAGGTCTCCGAAACATTCTTCAATGGAATCAAATCCGGACTTAGAACCAAGAAGCGAAAACCATGGAGTCCATATATGGGCCGGGATCATGAATCCCTTGTCATCTGTTTCAAAAAGTATTTCCAGCAGATCGCGGCTGTCCAGTCCAAGAATAGGCCTGCCGTCAGATTTGATATTTCCTATGGCTGAAAGTCTGGAATTGAATCTGGACACTGATTCCAGTGTGGGAAAATAAAGGAGATTGTGGTTCTTTCTTACTTTGCCGTCTTTTTTATAGATGCTGCTGATTTCTGCCTGAAGCATGAATCTCACAGGGCCCCTGCACGATTCAGGAACGAGCCTGTCGCAGGCATCCTCAAGATCAGGCTTTAATCTGTAAAGGCCGTCTTCCGCAGGTATCAGCCTTTCTTTCATTTCCGCATACCATTCAGGGTGGGTGAAATCACCGGTACCGACAACAGTAATGCCTTTTTTTCTGGCAGAGATATAAAGATTTTCGAGGTTCAGATTTGATGCCGTGGCCATGGAAAATCTTGAATGGATATGAAGATCAGCGATGAATCTCATAAAACAAAGAAATCCTATTTATAGAGATTTGTGTAGCTTTTTGTATTTTTGGACAGAATAACAATGCTGATTCTTCTGTTTTCAGGATTGGCCGGATCATTTTTTATCAATGGAATGTTTGCCGCATATCCGGCAACCATTACAATGCGATCCTGATTCATTCCGCTGCTTTCCAGCACCTGACGTGCAGCAGAAGCTCTTTCAGTCGAAAGCTCCCAGTTCGTATATTTGGAACCCGCAAAATTCAACGAGTCTGTGTGACCTTCAATTATAAGCTTGTTTGGGACATCAACCACAGCCTTGGTGAGTTCTTTTATTATCTTTTTGGCATTGTCATTAAGGGCGGAACTGCCTACCTGGAAAAGAGGATTTCTTTCCTTATCAACTATTTCAATCCTAACATTTCCATTTGCAAGCTCTACTATGATCTGATCCTTAAGATCCGAGAGTTTTGATTCTATTATCTCTTCAATATCCTGCTGAAGTTCCATGGCTTCTGCCAAACCTTCTCCAACATCAGGCTTGTCTTCGGGAGATGTTGGAGGAACATCGACTTCCGGCGTTGCCGGGCCTCCTTTTGCCAGCTTGCTGTCTGACTTGAAATAAGCTGCGACCGCAGCCTTTGTCTGGGGCTTCATTGCAGCTATCAGCCACATTAAAAGAAAAAACGCCATCATTGCCGTAACAAAGTCGGCATAGGCAACTTTCCAGGCCCCGCCGTGGGCTCCGCCTGAAATCTTCTTCACCTTTTTTATTATGATATTGCTTTCTTTTTTGCCACCCTTATCACCATCGGCCTTGGCCATGATCAGATCTCCTTCGGATTATTTTTTCTTAACAGCCTTTTCAAGCTCTGAGAATGATGGCCTGTCAACAGCCGGAATAGCCCTTCTGCCAAATTCCACGGCCATCTGCGGAGAAGTTGTCTGCATATAGGCCACAAGGGCCGCCCTTACCGAGTTGAAAGCAATGCCCTCAAGTCTGAACAGATGCGCAAGGTTTGTGGCAAATGGGCCCAGGAATCCGTAACACACAAGAATACCTACGAATGTTCCGATCAGTGCCGCGCCGATATGATGACCAAGAACTTCGGGAGGTTCGTTGATACTTCCCATTGTTACAACAATACCAAGAACAGCGGCAACAATACCGAGACCTGGAAATGATTCCGCAACAGTATTTATACTGTGTGCGACGACATGCTCATCACCATGTGTCGAATCAATGTCAAGCTCCATTAGATTGTCAATTTCATGGGGCTGGACAGGAATTGAAACAATGATTTTAAGGTTGTCTGCGATAAAGTCCGTGAGGTGATGATTATGAATGACATCCGGGTATTTTTGAAAAATCTGGCTGCTTTCCGGCGCTTCAAGATCCTTTTCTATGGAAAGAAGACCCTCTTTTCTCATTTTTGCGAAAATATCATAAAGCAGGGTAAGAAGCTGGAGGTAAAAATCCTTACCATGGACCTTTCCCTTCAGAACCATTCCCACACATCCAGCAACCTGTTTCAGTACTCTAAGAGGCGAAGCGATGATAAACGAGCCTAAAGCAGCGCCACCGATAATGATGAATTCGTTTGGCTGCCATAGAATATGAATATTACCCTTGGACAGCAGATATCCGCCGACTACGCAGCCCAAGACTATCACGCCACCGATGATTATAAACATTTCAGTTCCTCCGCTTTGACACAGATTCTTTGTAAAGTTTTTGGACAGATATTTTCAAACAAGGGAAGATCAAAGGAATACATCACTTTTTCTTTCTGTTTTTTCTCTGGGAATTTGCGGCCATTTTTTTCTTTTTCTTTTTTGTCTTGCGGTCTTCAGGAGAAACCTGTTTTTTCTGCTGCTGCCTTGCCATTATTGAATCAAGATTAAAGCAATCCCACCATTCCATTACGGAGTGAATGTCCTCAAAAGAATTTTCATCGGGATCCTCAAGCAGGGTTTTAAGCCATTCCTCCCTGTCATTCGAAAGAACATGCTCAAATTCTTCATAGTCTATAAAATTAGGGGAAATCAGCTTTTTCTCATAGGCCTGCTTAATCGTGTCTATGATTTCCTCAGGGTAAAGATCGTTTGCGTGGAGAGCAACTATCGACCAGAAATCGGAATCTTCTTCGCATTCTTCACCTGTGAAAAGACTCCCAATAAATTCCAGAACCATTGCTCTTTCAAAAATATTTTTTATGACTCCATTCATAAGGGCCTTGAGTGCGGCATCGCGGCAATAGAGATCCGCCTCCTTGTCCCTTACAAGTTCCATTATTCTTTTGGGATCGCCGCCGCTGGTTCTAAGAAAGACCATGGGAAGATCCGTATTCAGGATATCGCCGTAGAGAGCCGCAGACAGCTCGCCTGGCAGACTGCATAGGGCAATGATTATTTCATGTGCGTCTTTGACTTTCAGGTGACCAAGGATTATGGAGGCATAAACGTGGAGAAAATAACCTTTTTTCTTCAGATAACGGTATGGGTCATCAAGAATCCGGATCAGCCTCTGGATCAGTTCAGGAACAACCTCATCTTTTTGTTCGATGGCCGCGTCCACGGCTGCTTTCTTGTAAAGGCCGTCGTACCAGGTAAGCTCCGAAATAATATCTGAAACAGAAAGTCCACTCATCAAATTAATCCGCCTTCATTTGGCATAAAGTTAAAATCAGTAAAATCCAAAGTTTTATGTAGCAAAAAAAAGTATCTTTAAAAAGATTATTAATAAAGATCATTACCTTGATGAGGTTTTTCACTTGAATCAGGCTCTTTAAAGGTGCTAAAAAGAAAAGTATAGAATTTGACCCCAGTCTTTTTATTCAAGCCATTCATAAAAAACCAAGGCTCTTTTCAAAGAATGATGGAATTGCAAAAAGTCAAAAATGGCTTTAGCGTCATGCCGGACTTGATCCGGCATCCAGAAATTTCAGACACTTCTGGATTTCGGCCTGCCCCGGAATGACGAGAATCGGACTTTTTGCGACCTTGTCAAAGAATAGCATTTCATTTATGGGAATATTCTGAGTTTTAACAACCCCCGTTAATAATCAAACCGGATAAACAGCGGTAAAAAGGATTGATCATGGAATACTGGAAATACTGGACCATTGCAGGGATAATTCTTTTTGCAATAGAGATTTACACGCCGGGATTTGTGCTTGCAAGTTTCGGTATAGCATGCATGTTCTCTGGGCTTGCGGCTGTATTCGGATTTTCTGTAGGTATTCAGCTTATTGTTTTTGCTGTGGGATCAATTTTTGTTTTTGTGACCATAAGACCCTTTGTCCAGAAATTCTTGTATTCAGGCGAAAAGCTGGCCACAGGGACATGTGCCCTGATCGGCAAAACCGGAAAGGTTGAGGAAAGAATCTGCAATACTGACAACGCAGGACGGGTAATGGTCGGAGGAGAAAGCTGGAAGGCATGCTCAGAAAATGATGACACTATAGAAGCAAACGAGATTGTCGAAATAAAAGGCATTTCAGGGGTTACACTTAAAGTTGTAAGAAAATGATCTGTGCAAACAAATGACTGAGAAAACCTGGTTCAAGATGGCGGCATGATTAATTCGGTTGGCGCTTGAATTCGAAATGGAATCAGCATCTAAAACATAAGGAGAAAAATATGGGATCTGCATTTGTAGTGCCACTTTTCATTGCTGTATTTGTTATAATCCTAATTGTCAAAGGCTTCAAAATCGTCAAACAGGCTGAAACCATTATAATTGAAAGACTGGGACGCTATAACAGGTCCCTTGTGAGCGGCATCAACATTATCTGGCCGTTTATTGATCAGCCGAGACCGATCAACTGGAGATACACGACAGTTGCTGCCAATGGTCAAAAAATAGTTATCAGCAAAATGACCAACACAATAGATCTCAGAGAAACAATTTATGATTTTCCGCGCCAGAACGTAATCACCAAGGATAATGTGACCATAGAGATAGACGCCATGATCTATTTCCAGGTAACAGATCCGGCAAAGTCTGTTTATGAAGTTGCGAACCTGCCTGATGCCATTGAAAAACTCACCCAGACAACCCTTAGAAACGTGATCGGCGAACTTGATTTTGACGAATGCCTTGTATCGAGGGACACCATAAACGGAAAGCTCAGGGAAATACTTGATAGCGCCAGTGATAAATGGGGCGTGAAGGTCAACAGAGTCGAGCTCCAGGACATCACCCCTCCGAGGGATATTAAAGAAGCAATGGAAAAGCAGATGAGGGCGGAACGAGACAGAAGAGCCTCTATTCTCCAGGCAGAGGGTGATAAGAGATCCGCAATTCTTCAGGCTGAAGGTCAGAGGGAGTCGGAAGTAAACAAGGCTGAAGGTGAAAAACAGGCTGCCATACTTCGTGCCGAAGGTGACGCAATAGCAAGATTGAAGATCGCCGAAGCCGAATCCCAGGCAATAGCTACAATCAGAGAGATTCTCAAAGACAAAGAGGCGCTTGCAGTCAACTACCTGTTAGCAGTCAGATATATTGAAGCATTGAAAATTATTGCAGGAGGCCAGGACAACAAGATGATCTACATGCCTTATGAAGCAAGCAATCTTCTTGGATCGCTTGGCGGAATCAAGGAACTGTTCGGGGTAAAGATTCCTGGCCAGCAGTAAAACTATTCGAACCAAACGCGCATGGAGCCTTAAAACATGGCTTCATGTGCGGATAAACACACTTCACAGAAAAAATCCTTTTCGAAATAAGTCTTGACCGCCTGAACAATTCGATGTTAAAAATCCAAATGTTAGATTGCGCTAATTTTGTTTGATTTGAATCAAGCATTGTAATGCCTGTATAAAAAACTATTTGATTACCATTTTTACTCCGCCATGCTTATCTTAAGGCATGTGAAAGATTATCCAGATATGATGGAGGTGTAGCATGGCAAAAAATATGATCCAATTTCAAAAAGGAAAGAGTATTCACGAATTCCTGTCCGAATATGGGACCGAAGATAAGTGCCAAGACTCATTATTCAGACTTAGATGGCCGCATGGTTTTAGTTGTCCGAATTGCGGCGGTTCGAAATTTTGCGAGCTCAAATCAAGAGATCTGTACCAATGCCACAAGTGTCACCATCAGGCGTCGGTAAAGGCC